>JALHUE010000160.1 GCA_022866145.1 Anaerolineales bacterium
ATCGCCGCCTGCTACGAGATGTCGGTCGAGCCGGAGCGCATTGTCAAGTTCTCCGGCATCGGCTGCTCGAGCAAGAGCCCGGCCTACTTTCTCAGTCGCTCCTTCGGCTTCAACGGGCTGCACGGGCGCATGCCGTCGCTGGCGACCGGGGCCCTGCTGGCCAACCGGTCGATGAAGGGCGTCGGGGTCAGCGGTGACGGGGACACGGCGAGCATCGGCATCGGCCAGTTCATCCACCTGCTGCGGCGCAATGTCCCCCTGGTCTATATCGTCGAGAACAATGGCGTGTATGGCCTGACCAAGGGCCAGTTCTCGGCGACGGCCGACAAGGGGGCGATGCTCAAGAAAGGCGAGGCCAACCCCTTCCATCCGGTCGACATTTGCTTCGAGGCCCTGGCCGCCAACTGCGGCTTCGTCGCCCGGTCGTTCGCCGGCGATCCGCGCCAAGTAAAGGAGCTCATCAAGGCTGCCCTGAGCTTCGAAGGGACGGCGGTGCTGGACATCATCAGTCCCTGCGTGACCTTCAACAACCGCGATGAATCGACCAAGAGCTACGCCTGGGGCAAGCAGCACGAAGACCCGATCCATGACATGACCGTGATCCCGATCCGGGAGGAAATCGAAGTCGAGTACGAGCCCGGGGAGGCGACAACCGTGGAGATGCACGACGGCTCCCGCGTCGTGCTTAAGAAGCTCGAGCGGCAATACGACCCGACCGACCGCTTGGCGGCGGTGACGCTGTTGGAACAGTCCCGTCTGAGCAACGAGCTGCTCACCGGCTTGCTATACCTGAATCCGAACCAGCCGTCGCTGGTCGACATTGGGAATCTCAGCCTGACGCCCTTGTCCCAACTGCCGGAGGATGTGCTGCGCCCGGCGCGCGCCACCCTCGAGATCGTCAACGGCGAGTTCCGCTAGATCGGTCCTGCCTGTGTGGCCCTCTCCGGCGCAGGACGGGGACCCACCGTCCTGCGCCGGTGTATTGCACGAAGGTATAATCCGCCGCCATGAGGACCGCAGCTTGAATCGCTGGGGAATTGCCGCCGGGCTGTTGGCCGCCGCTATCTGGGGTGGGATGTATGTGGTAAGCAAGGTTGTGTTGGGGGTTGTGCCGCCCTTTACGCTTCTCAGTTTGCGCTTGCTGCTCGGCATCGCTTGTCTGGGGCTGATCGTCGTCCTCACAGGTAGAATCCACCTCCGGCGGGCACAGGTGAGATCGATCCTGTTCGTCGGCCTGCTTGGCTACGGGGTATCCATCGGACTGCAGTTCGTGGGCACCCGCCTGACCAGCGCAGCCAATGCGTCGCTCGTGACCTCGGCTTCGCCGATCTTCATCATGCTTTTTGGGGTGTTGATCCTGGGTGAGCGCGCCAGCCTCGAGCGCGGAGTGGCGCTGGGGCTGGCTTTCCTCGGCGTCCTGGCCGTGATCGATCCCCGCGCGGCCTCGATCCATGAGCCGTCGTTTGCGGGCAACCTGGCGCTGCTCGGCGCCGCCGTCACCTGGGGACTGTATTCTGTCCTGGTGCGCCAGGTCAGCCATTCTGCCAGGACCGTCGAACTCAGCCTAATCGCATTTCTTGGGGGGCTTCCGGTGGCAATTGGGATGTCGGTGGCCGAGCGGACGCGCCTGCCGCTGGGGGAGGTGACACCCTTGGTCGTAGCCGGAATCTTGTACCTGGGCGTGATCTCGACCGCGCTAGCCATGTTCTTGTGGAACAAGTCCTTGCAGCTGCTGGAGGCGGGGGTTGTGTCGATTCTGTTCTTCGCCCAACCGGTGGTCGGCGTGGGCCTGGGAGCATGGGTGCTCGGCGAGCAGCTCAGCCGGGCTTTCTGGCTCGGGGCGGGGCTGATCGGGGCAGGGCTGGTTCTGGCGGCGCGGGCGTCGGTTCCCCGCGAGGTTGGAGAGCCCCCAACCTCGGCTGGGATGTCTCCGACGGGGAGGGCAAGATGAGTCGAACGACGAACTGGCGGAAGTCTGTGGCCACGGCGCTGGCGGTCATCCTGGCCGCCGGGTTCGTCGTGCTGGCGCCACTGACGGTGCTGGCGCGCAGCACCGCCGCCGTCGTGTTCTCACCGGATGTGATGGCGTCGGTCCTGATCCAGCAGTTTTCCCTGGCGGAGGATGTCCGGCGGCCGCTGTTCGAGGCGCTGATGGGTTCGCCACCCGAGCAGGATCAGGCGCTCGATCTCTCTCAGGCCTTGGGGTATCTCACCCCGGAGGAACAGGATCAGGTCCTCAACAGCTTGATCCCACCGCGCTGGGCGCAGGAGCAGGTCGAGGGCGCGGTTCGCCAGATGTACGCCTGGCTGGACAACCAGGATCCGCACCCCACGATCGCCTTGGATATGCGGCCGATCAAGATCCATCTTCTCGACAGCGCCGTGCAGGCGGCGGTCGCTCGAGTGATTGACTCGTGGCCCGACTGCACCCCGGAGAAGCTGGCCGCTTTTGCTGGCGGGCTGCTCACCGGCACCCCGGAGATGTTGTACTGTTCGCTTCCCGGCGCCCTCGGTGACTTGCTAGCCGGATTCCTGACGACCGGCCTGACACAATCTGTTCAGGCCCTGCCGCCTGAGATCGTGCTCACACCCGGCAGCGCCCGCCCTGCTGAAATGCTCCAGCTCAAGCAAGACCTGCTCGCATTCCGCGCCTTGATGCGCTGGTCCTGGCTTGTTCCTGCAGCCTTCCTGCTGCTGATCCTGGGCCTGGTTGTGCGATCTGTGCCCTCCTGGGGACGCTGGTGGGGCTGGCCCCTCTTAGGCGCCGGCATTCTCAGCTTGGTCAGCCCGCTGGCCGGAGGTTGGATATGGCGCGGTTGGCTGCAACGAGCCTCTGCCGAAGCAGGGGTGCAGATGGCCCTCGAATTGGTGGATGGAGTCCTCGATGGTCTGGCGGCGGAGATCGCCGCCAGGCAGCTGGCGGCCGGCGTCTTCCTTGCGCTGACGGGAATCGCCATGCTGGCGATGGCATGGTTTGTGAGGCGTCGCCGGCAACGGGCGCTCAGATCGGTGCAAGACGATGCGCCTGAACCCAGCCGCGATGCCGAGCCCCGCCCGAGCGGCATGTTCGGCTAGCTCTTAGGTTGGGCGGTTGCCCCCGGCCCCCGGGGCGGCCTACAGGCAGTACAGCTCGCGAGCCTGGCGCTCCAGCTGCTCGCGAAAAGCCGGATGGGCGATGTTGATCAGCGCTCGCGCCCTCTGGCGGATGGTCATTCCGTAGATGCTGGCCACGCCGAACTCTGTGGCGATGAAGTGAACATGATTGCGGGTGGTGACCACGCCTGCGCCCTGCTTGAGCATCGGAACGATGCGGCTGATGGTCGTCCCATCGTGCATTGTGGCCGTGGACGGAAGGGCGATGATCGGGCGGCCGCCTTTGCTGCGCGAGGCGCCGTAGACGAAATCCACTTGTCCCCCGACACCGGAGTACAACTTGGGGCCGATGCTGTCGGCGCACACCTGACCCGTCAGGTCGACCTCGATGGCCGAGTTAATCGACACCATGCGGTCGTTCTGAGCGATGATGAAGGGATCGTTTACGTATTCCGTCGGGTGGAGCTCGACGATGGGATTGTCATCCACGAACGAATAGAGCTTGCGCGTTCCGATGATGAACCCGGCGATGATCTTCCCTGGATGGAGGGTCTTGCGCTCGTTGGTGATGACCCCGCGGTTGACCAGGTTCATGACCCCGTCTGAGAACAGCTCGGTGTGGATCCCGAGATCCCTCTTCGATTCCAGGAAGCCGAGCACGGCATTGGGGATGGCCCCGATCCCCAACTGCAGGGTGGATCCGTCCTCGATGAATTCAGCCACGTGACGGCCGATGCCCATGCTCAATTCGTTGCTTTCCCCCATGGACATTTCGACCAACGGATAGTTCACCGGAATGGCCTGGCTGATCTTGGAGATGTGGATGAACGAGTCGCCGAGCGTCCTGGGCATTTGCTCGTTGACTTCGGCGATGACAATGCGCGCCATCTGCGAAGGGGTCTTGACCAGACCGGCTTCAATTCCCAGGCTGCAGAAGCCGTGCTCATCCGGCGGGCTGACGTGAATCAGAGCGACGTCGAGAGGCAGGTGCCCGTTGCGGAAGAGGAGCGGCACCTCCGAGAGGAAGCAGGGCGTGAAATCCGCCCGCCCCTCGTGGACCGCCGCCCGTACGTTGTCGCTGATGAACAAGGTGTTGATGTTGAGGTGCCCGGCCATTTCCGGCGCAGCATGCGGGGCGTCGCCGATGGTCAGCACCTGGGCGATCTCGACGTTCTGGAGTTCCGGGGCGCGGGCGACCAGCGCCCCGATTAGTTTCTGGGGGACGGAACAGTTGCCGGTCAGGAACACGCGCATTCCCGACTGGATGACCTTGACCGCCTCCTCCGCCGTGGTGATCTTGGATTCGAAGTGAGAGATCCAGGTCATCTGCCTCTGCCTCCGACCCCACCGAAGCGACTAAGATGCTGCACCTTCCCATCACGCGTGACAATGCCGAGTTCGATCCCGGGGACCGTGCGGATTGCTTCTTCGATGCCTTCTCTGGCCACTGCCTGCAGGAAGGGAAATGTACCGTTGTACAGCCCCAGGGTCCCCGTTCGACCGAGCACGCCGGCGATGTTTGGCACACAGAAATGGATCACACCCTCCTCGACGTAGGTTGGGGCAGCAGAGGTTGTGGGTCGAGAGGTCTCAACGCAGCCCCCCTGGTCGATGCTCAAATCGATGATGATCGAGCGCGGCTGCATCGAGGCCACCATCTTGCGGGTAACCACAATCGGCGGCCGCTCACCCGGCACCAGGATGGCGCCGACCAGGATGTCTGCCCGGGCGCAGGCCTTGGCGATGTTGTAGGGTGTCGAGAAGACAGTCTCGATCGACGACGGGCAGCGCATGTGCAGCTCCTGCAACCGACGCAGGTCGATGTCGATCACAGTCACCGCCGCCCCGACGGCGGCGAAGGACCAGGCCGCCGTTCCCCCGACAACGCCGGCGCCGATAATCACCACCTGTGCCCGCGGGACTCCGACGATGCCCCCCAGCAGCACACCCCTTCCGCCCTGGTCGTTCTGCAGCAGTCGGGAGGCGATGGATACGGCCATCCGGCCGCCGATCTCGCTCAACGGCGCCAGGATCGGGCGGTAGCCGGCCGGCGCCTCAACCTGCTCGTAGGCAATGGCGGTGATCTTCTTGTCGAGCAGCATTTCAATCTTGTCCTGGCGCGTGGCTGCAAGGTGAAGGAAGCCCGCCACCGTCAGGCCGGGAACCATCATTTCCAGTTCTTCCTTGAGCGGCCGGGCAAATTTCAAGACCAAATCGGCGCGGCCGAAGGTCTCCTCCGGGCTGTACACGATGCGGGCGCCTGCCTTCTCATAGTCCACGTCGGCGAATCCTGCGCCGTTCCCGGCGCCCGTCTCAACGTACACGGCGTGGCCATGCGAGACCAGCATGTCGACGCCTTCCGGCGGCAAACCCACGCGGAACTCAAAAGGCCTGCGTTCTTTGGGGATCGCGATGTTCATCTCGCCTCAATGCCTCCCGCAATCCAGATGGAACGCCCGCTGCCTCCGACCGGTCTGGGGCTGCACCTGGGTGCGCATCGGTCCACGGCGGAAGTCTCTTCCCGCCTGCTTCGGGCAGTCGAGTAAGGGACTCCCCGTGACCCTGATTCTCTCCCGACCCTTCGGCAGAGAGGAAGTGCCGATTGGCAGGGGGGGGCGCTCCTTCCATCCCCTCGTCGGCGTGGGGCGACCAGCGTCAGCCAGGGTGCAAACCCAAAGGGCCCCGGCTCAGCCGGGGCCCTGGAAGGAGCGGGTGATGGGATTCGAACCCACGGATGGTACCTTGGGAAGGTACTGCCTTACCACTTGGCGACACCCGCTTGTGTTCAGCGATTATAAGAAGCCGGATCGCGGATGTCAAGCAAGGCGGCGGCGCAGGCTGTCCAACAGCAGGCTGGCTGCCCAAGCCGGCGCGCTGCTGGGCGGCCCGCCATAGGTGGGCTCCTCCAGCTCCGAAGACTCCGGGGTTGCCAGCCGCAAGACCGCCTGCTGCCGGTCCTGGGCCGGACGCAGCGACAGGCCGAGGCAGACGTCGGCCCCGGTCCGGGCCTGCAGGTCAGCCATCGCCGTCGCCAACGCCTCGGCGGGCAGCGACGAAGGCTGCACCAGGATCTCCACAACCGCCCCGCCACACTCAGCCAGCTGGGACGCCAGACGGCCGCCGCCACCGGCCTCAACGGCACACAGCCTCCAGCCGCGCCGCTGGAGTTGCCGGGCGACGACTTCCGCCAGTCGATCCTGATCATAGCCATAGATCGCCGCCGAGAGCCGGGAGCGAAGTTCCGCATCGACCTCCGCCAGCATCGCCTCGGCTTCGGCCTCGGAGTCGGCTTTGGCGGTGATGCGGATGTCGACCCGGCCAGGGTGGGCTGCCAGGCCGACCGTCGGGTTCGGGCGAGCTTCGAGATCCTGAATCTGGTCATCGATCCAGGATTCGCCGGCGCCTGCGGTGCGGACCAGGCGAGACTTGATCACGCTGGTAGCACCCAGCCTGTGACGGAGGAACGGGAGGACCTCAGACTCCAGCAGGGCCAGCATCTCGCTCGGCACGCCTGGCAGAGCGATGATCACGCTCGAGGCGGTCTCGATCCAGAACGCCGGTGCTGTCCCCACGGGATTCGTGATGGCCACCGCGCCTTCGGGCAGCATGGCCTGGCGGCGATTGTTCTCGGTCGGGGTGCGGCCGTACTGCGAGAACTTGCGCTGGATCTGATCCCACAGTTCCGGATGGAACTCGAGCGGCCTACCGAGGGCCAGGGCGATCCCCGTGCGGGTGGCGTCGTCCACCGTCGGCCCCAGGCCGCCGCTGGTCAGGACCACCTGCGCCCGCCGGCTGGCCTCGGCCACAGCCTGGGCGATCCGGTCGGGGTTGTCACCGACGCTGGTAGTTCGGAACACATCCACGCCAAAGGCGCGCAAGGCGCGCGCCATGGCGGCGGAGTTCGTGTCGACGATGTCGCCGAGGAGAAGCTCGGTTCCAATCGTGATGATTTCTGCAGTGGCGGACATGCTCGGCCAGGATTCTACCCCGGACACGGGCGGTGCGGACGGGATCTGGATGGGACGGCGTCCGCGCCCGCGGGTGAGGGACCCCCGTCAGAGGCCGGGCGGAGGAGGGCAGACAAAGGTCAAGGAGATCTGGCTGCCGAACGGGGGCTGACTAGCCTGGCCTGAAACCGCGTGGCGGACCATGTCATTGGCTCGCAAAACCGCGGCCGAGTCCGTCCGCACGATGCTTGCGATCTGGAGCACACAGCCCCGCGAGCCGATCCGGCTGCCGAACGGGCGCTGACTAGGCCTCGCCCAGATACGCGTGGCGGACCATGTCATTGCCTCGCAAAACCTCGGCCGTGTCCTCCAGCACGATGCTCCCGGTCTGGAGCACATAGCCGCGCGAGGCGATCCGCAGCGCCATATGGGCGTTCTGCTCGACGAGCAGGATGGTCATGCCCTCCTCCCGGTTCAGATGCTGGATGACATCAAAGATCGTCTCCACCAGCACCGGGGCCAAACCCATGGAGGGCTCGTCCATCAGCAGGATGCGCGGCCGGAGCATCAAGCCTCGGGCGGTGGCCAGCATCTGCTGTTCGCCGCCGGAGAGCGTCCCGCCCTTCTGGGCGATGCGCTCCTCGAGGCGGGGGAAGAGCTGGAAGACGTACTCGAGGCGGTCATTGACGGCTGCCCGATCGCGGATGGAGAAGGCCCCCATCTCGAGGTTCTCTAGCACACTCAGGCGGGGGAAGACGCCGCGGCCCTCGGGCACATGCCCGACCCCGGCGGCGACAATGCGGTGCGGCGGCAGACGGGTGATGTCTTCGCCGTCGAGACGGATGTGCCCCACTCGAGCCTGCACCAGGCCCGAGATGCTGCGCAGGGTGGTGCTCTTGCCGGCGCCGTTGGCGCCGATCAGGGTCACGATCTCGCCTTCCTCAACCCGCAGCGAAACCCCGCGCAGGGCGTGGATGTGGCCGTAGTAGGTGTGGATACCGTCCAGCTCAAGCAGGCTCATCTTCGGTGCCTCAGGCCGCGGCCCCTTCCATGGCCGAACGGCCGAGGTAGGCTTCGATCACGCGTGGGTTCCTGCGGATTTCCCCCGGGAGCCCCTCGGCGATCTTCTCGCCGTAGTCCATCACGGTGATGTACTCCGAGATGCCCATTACCACCCGCATGTCGTGCTCGATCAGCAGCAGGGTGATGCCCAGTTCGTCTCGCAGGCGGCGGAAGAGGGCCATCGCGCTTTCCGTTTCCTGGGGATTCATCCCGGCGGTGGGTTCATCCAGCAGGAGCAGCCGCGGTTTCGAGGCCAATGCTCGGCCGATCTCGACTCGGCGCTGCATGCCGTAGGGAAGGTTGCGGGCGAGTTCATCGCCGACTCCGCTCAATCCGACGAAGGCCATCGCCGCGTCGACTTCCACCTGGGCCTGCTTCTCCTCGCGCCGGAAAGAGCGGGTACGCAGCAGCGCCCCCAAGTTGCTCTGGCGCAGACGGGCATGCATCCCGACCAGGATGTTCTCGATAACGGTCATATTGCTGAACAAGCGGATGTTCTGGAACGTGCGGCCGATCCCCATGGCGGCGATTTGGTCTGCACGTTTGCCGGAAATCTTCTTCCCGGCGAAGTAGATCTCCCCGGAGTCGGGCTCGCTGATCGCCGTCAGGGCGTTGAAGAAGGTGGTCTTCCCGGCACCGTTGGGGCCGATGATGCTCACAATCAACCCTTCACCCAGGGAGAAGTCGATATTGTTGACGGCCACCAGACCGCCGAACCGCTTGGTTACGTGGTGGGCTTCCAGCAGGGGCATGCGGCTATTCCTTCGGTGTCCCGTCGGGCAGGGGAACGTCGCTGTCCTTGCGCAGGGTTTCTCGCTTCCGGGCGGCGGCCGGCAACAGGCCGCCGGGACGGTAGATCATCATCAGAACCAGAATCAGACCGAAGATCATCCGCTGGTACTTGGTCGGGTCCAGAACCGAAGCCATGCCGCGCACCGAACTCAGTACCAGCGAGATCCCGGGCAGCACTTGCAGCGTGAGAATCAGAACGACGGCCGCGCCGACGATGACTCCAGGGATACTGCCGATCCCGCCCAGAATCACCATCGAGAGCACCCCGATCGACTGCATGAACGAGAAGGACTCCGGGCTCACGAATGTCCGGTTTGCGGCCACGATGACGCCCATGACGCCGGCAAAGGATGCCCCGATGGCAAAGGCCGTCAGCTTGAAGCGGACCTTCGGCACGCCCATCGAAACCGCGGCCAGTTCGTCGTCTCGCAGGGCGGCCCATGCCCGGCCGGTGCGTGAGTCATTCAAACGCAGAGTCACGACGACAATGAAGGCCACGACCGCAAGCGCCAGCCCATAGAAGAATAGGTTGTAGAAATCCGACAGCGAAATCGGGTGGCCGACCAGCGGGCTGTAGACGACATTCAGCGCGGCCATCAAGCCCGCGGGCAAGATCGGACGCTGGATCGGTGAGATCCCTTGGGGTCCATTCGTCAGGTTCAGCGGCTTGTCCAGGTTGTTGGCGAGCACGCGAATTACTTCGCCGAAGCCGAGGGTGACAATGGCCAGGTAGTCGCCTCGCAGGCGAAGCACCGGCAGGCCGAGCAACAGCCCGGTCAGGGCGGCGGCGCCGATGCCCAGGATGATAAACACATAGAAGGCATTGGCTGGGAGGAAGAAGGGCGTGTTCGGCGGCGCCGTGCCCGGGATCTCGTGCAGCAGAAAGGGCTGCTGCGAACCGAAGAAGGCCCAGGCGTAGGCTCCGATGGCATAGAATGCCACATACCCGAGATCCAGCAGTCCGGCGAACCCAACGACGATATTGAGCCCGAGCGCCAGGGCAGCGAACACGCTGATCTGAAAGGCGAGCTCAAGGTAGAAGATGTTGCGCAGCCCGAGGATCGGCATTATGACGAGCAGCAGGACGGCGAACAGGATGATCTTGAAGCGTCGCCCAGTCGCCAGGAAATATGACATCACACTGGCGGCCAGCAGCAGCCAGAATGCAACCAGCGAGCGGGGAGCCAGGTAGACCAGGGCGGAGGCGAGCAGCACCCCAATCGTCGAGGCCAGATAGGGTCGTCGCCCGGTGTTGAGCCAGGCGATGGCGCGCCGGCGAAACCGCTTGAGTCCGCGCTCCTCGTCGGCGAGTTCCACATCCGATGGGGTCGAGATCACTTGGCTCAAGGCTGCTGCTCCATCGGGTCAGGCCTTCTGGCTGACCTGCTCGCCCAGCAGGCCATGCGGCCGGATGATCAGGACGAGGATCAGGATGGCGAACGCCATGATGTCTTTATACTCGGCGCCAAAGGCGCCGGCGGTGAAGGCCGAGAGATAGGCGCCGGCGGCGGTTTCCAACATTCCCAGCACGATGCCGCCGAGAAGAGCACCCACTAGGTTCCCGATTCCGCCCAAGACAGCCGCGGTGAAGGCTTTCAGGCCCGGGAAAAAGCCCATGAACGGATCGATGCGGGTGAATTTCAGGGCGAACAGCACCCCGGCGGCGCCACCGAGTGCGCCGCCGATCAGGAAGGTGATGGCGATAATCCGGTTGACGTCGATGCCCATCAGGCTGGCTGTCGGCCGGTCTTGGGCGACGGCACGGATGGCCTTGCCGATCTTGCTCAGGTTGACGAACGAGCTCAGGCCGACCATCATCGTCACGGCCGCCAGAATGACGACCAGCGACTTGACCTGGATTACCAGGTTGACCGGAAACCCGAGGGCGTTGAAGTGAGCCAGTTCGATGATCTGGTCGAAGTTGCCGAAGGTCGGGAACACCCGGTAGAACTGGCCGGTGGTGACACTTTCAATGAGGCGGATGGCGTCGACCAGGAAGAAGGACACACCGATGGCGCTGATGAGGGGCACCAGCCGCGGCGCGCCGCGCAGCGGGCGGTAGGCAACCCGCTCCACAGTGACGGCTGCCAGTCCGGCAATGATCATGCCACCCAGGATTGCCATTCCGAGGAACAGGTAGGACTGTCCGATGCTGGCGCCGGCAAGCCGGTTGCCGTTGTCGAGGGCGATCAGGAACTCGACGCCGATGAAGGCGCCGATGGCGAAAATCTCACTATGGGCGAAGTTGATGAACTCCAACACGCCGTAGACCATGGAGTAGCCCAGGGCGATGGCGGCATACACGAAGCCGATCGTTATGCCGTCGACCAGCACCTGCGGAAGGTTGGAGATGGTAAAGCCGAGCAGCCCCTGGCCCATGTGCTCCATCAGCACCTGATCGGCGTTCGAGCCGCGCATGACGAAGGCCAGGGAGATGAGAAACGATGATAGCGATACGGCCGTGATCAGGATGAACGCAAACAGTTGGCCGAAGGGCCGGAGGATCTCGACTGCGACGGGGGAACGGGAGCGGCGACGCATCCACCGGGTAGCCAGCAGCCTGGCCCCGGGGTGGGGGCCAGGCTGCCAAGCTGTCCGAGAGCACTACTCAGGCGGCGCGATCGACAGTGTTTCGGCGACCGGGTTCTCGTTCCACTTCCCCGGATCGGCCGATACGACTTGGATCACGAAGTAAAGGGCGGTGGTCAGGTCGCCCTTGCTGTTGAAGTTGATGGTCCCGGTGATGCCGGGGAAATCGGTCAGGGCGCGGACGGCCTCAGCCACCGCCGGCCGGGAAGGAATCTGGTTGTTATTGGCCTTGGCGGCATTCTCGATCGCCGTGAGGCAGATGGACATGGAGTCATACCCCTGTGCGGCGAACGGCTTGGGAGCCGCGCCGTACTTGGCGGCAAAGTCCTCCTGGAACTTTGCCGTGCCGGGGTAGAGCGCGGCGGGACCGGCGACGGTTGTGTAGTACGTGCCGCCGCCGGCGGTGATCGTCTCGCCGGCGATGTTGGCAGCCTCAGGCGAGTCGAAGCCGTCAACCGAGAGGAACGTCCCCTCGTAGCCCTTCTCACGGGCCTGCTTGATAAAGACCGCGATCTGGTCAAAGATCCCGCCGAAATACACCAGCTCGGGATTGGCGGCGAGCATCGGCGTCAGCAGCGGGTCGAAGTTTGACTTCTCCTCGGTCCCCTCGAAGCCGAGCACCTGCATCCCGAGCGCCTCGGCCTGGCGCTTGAAGTACTCGGCGATCGCCTGGCCGTAGGTCGTCTTGTCATGCAGGATGTAGACGGTCTTGACGCCGAGCGAATTGGCGAACTCTGCGCCCACCACGCCCTGGACGTCATCGCGCCCTACGATGCGGTTGACCTCCAAGTAGCCTCGGTCGGTGACCTTGGGGTTGGTGTTGGCCGGTGAGACATTGGCCAGGCCGGAGCTGTGGTAGTTCTCGGAGGATGGGATCTGGACGCCCGAGTTGTAGTGGCCGACCACGCACAGCACGGCCGGATCCGCCACGATCTGTTTGGAGTTGCTCACCCCGACGTCGGGGTTGGCCTGGTCGTCCCAGGGAGCGAGCTGAACGGTGAAGCCCATCGCCTCGAGCGGTCCCTTGAGTTGCTCAAGGCCGAGCTCGGCGCCGTTCTTGATGTCCACACCGATGGCTGACTGGCCACCGGAGAGCGGGCTCTGGGTGGCGATCTTGATCGTTTTAGCTCCACCGCCGCCACAGGCGGACAGCCCGAGACTAGCGACAATCACGATTCCGAGGACAAAGCTGATGCGTTTCATGGCTTGCTGCTCCTCCTTCAAGAAGGGACTGCGGTTGTTGATTCGACCGAGAGCAAATAGACGATGCTGGCTGAATAGGAGCCTTGCGCCCTCCTTCCTGCGGTCGGTGCCGGGCTTACCTTGGCCGGAGCCCTGCCGGCTTGCGGGCACGTCGACGGGTGTTCCTCGGAAAGCCGAGCGGCTCTCCAATGGATAGATAGTATAGCCCCCTACGGCCGATGTCAAT
>JALHUE010000161.1 GCA_022866145.1 Anaerolineales bacterium
GCCCGCCCCGCTCTCTGCGGTTTCGGTCGCGCTACTGCACGATGAGCGTGCCCGTCATCCCGCCCTCGATGTGGCCGGCGACGCCGCACACGACTTCATAGTTGCCTGGCGTGGTGGGCGCCGTGAAGACCACGGTCGCCGAGGCACCAGCGGCGACGTCCTGGTCCACCAGGATGCTGTCCGTCACCGCCTCTTCATCGAAGGGCGGCACGATCGTGACACCGGCATCCAGCAGAAGCCACTCGTGCTCAACCGAGCCGTTGTTGGTGAGCGTGAGCGTCACCTCGGCTCCAGCGGGGACGGTCCAGGATTCTGGTTCGTACTTGAATTCCGTCATGCTGGCCGAGATGCTGGCCTTCTTCGGGCCGCAAGCTGCCAGGGCTAGGCTCAGGGCAACGGCGGCACCAATCACGATCCGAGACTTCATTTTGCTGTTCATTCTTTCTCTTTCCTCCCGCGATTCAGGCCCATACGGCTCGTCGCAGATGAAGTAGACCATAATTCTCGGATATAGTCAACCTGGACAAGGGGAAGCCGATGGATCCAGAGAGCCTGCGGCGCTATCTGGATAGCAGGTTCATGGACCAATTGGAGGCGGTCATGGATGGTATGCGCGAAGTGGCGACTCCCACGACCGTAGGGAACTCAAGCAGGCAGCTTTCGGCTTGTACGAGAAGTTCCGGCCTGAGATCCCGCAGGGGAAAGAGGGCTGGGGCGCCAATGATGACTAGGTCCAAGTCCTTCGATACGTACTGGTTCCCACTGTAGGTTGACACCGTGGCTCCGCCGGAGAGCACAACGGCCACGCCTTTCTGGCCGAGCGTGGCTTGCACATGAGCGGCCAGCTCTGGCTGGCTCATCTCCTTGACTGCCTTCAAAGTGGCTTTCCTCTGCGCCTGGGGCGCCGGCGATTCATGAGCAGCGCCTCTCGCTCTGCCATTGGGTAGAAGGAGATCGCCTTCTGCAAGAGGTCCTTCAGTTGAGGCAACAGCTGGTACCTAGGATTGAATATGTAGACTCGTGTCCGCCCGACTTTCCTGCTCACGAGGACCCCCCCGGTCTCCAGCCGGTCCAACTGCCTCTGGATGCCATAGAGGTCGGTCTTGTACCTCCGGGCGATCTCCGTGGCATATCCCTCGTTTCTCGCCTGGATGAAGACAAGTATGCGTTCGCTGTTTCTACATCCGAGGATCGGACCCAACATTGTTTTCACCATCATGATCGGCCATATAACCAATATGGTTGGTTATATAACCAATTTCTTTGGTTATTGTAGGGCCAACAGGTGACGGGCGCAAGCGGCGCGTGGATGCCCAGCGGCCTCGAGCTACCCCGCCCTTCCCGAAGGACATCGGGACGATGTGCGGGCTTGGGAAGGGAGCTCCCCGGTGGACGCGGGCAGGGACCCACTGACTCAAGGTCGTTCTCGACCGCACGACGAGCGCCACCGAACGCCCAGTCAAGGGAGACCCTTCCGACTCATCCCCGAGCGCGCTCGGGCGACGGGCTCGGTGGCGTCAGGTGCGCGACGAACTGGCACCGGCCTTTCGGGACCGGGCCAGCCAACGCATCTGCGAGCGCATGCAGCAGTGGAGCGCCTTCCAGTCGGCTACCGTCGTCTCCGCCCATCTGCCGATGCGGGGCGAAGTCGACCTGCAGCCGCTGATCGTCGGGGTACCGAACTTCCTCTGGGCGATTCCGCGCCTCGCGGACGCCCCGGTCCGGCATCTCCTCTTCCATGTCTATCACCCCCAGCACCTGATCCCGCACCGCTTCGGCATGCCCGACCCCGATCCGGGCCTGCCCGTCGTCGCGCCGGAGCATCCCGACCTGATCTTCGTCCCCGGCCTGGCGTTTACGCCCCGCGGCTACCGCCTCGGCTACGGCGGCGGGTACTACGATCGCCTGCTGGCGCAGCCCGGCCACGCCCCGGCGCTGCTGCTCGACGAGATCGCTCATGAGCCCCACGACATGCCCGTGGATCCCTGGTGACCGAGGACCTCGGCGTCGTCCCCACCTTAGGTGCGGCGTGAGACCTCCGGTCGCCAACCGCTCACACCCCCCGCTGATCCGAGCTTGCGCACGACCTCCCCCGCCGAGGGCCTGAGCCTGCGGGAGCGGGCGCAGGGCCGAGGCGGGGCCCAAGCCTGAGTCGCGCGGCTCGGGGGATCGCCTGCCACTACGAAGGGCGACTTAGCCTCCTCGCCGCGGCGACGCTGGGTGACAACCACCCCGCGGCCCTGGGTGACACGCTTCGGGAGGCGAGCCAGCTTCTGCGGCGCCTGAGAGTAGGTCGTTTCACCGGTCACGGACTCCATCCTTCCACTTGTACAGACAACACGTACATTTTCCGGCTGCGCGGTCACGACTTGCATGGAGGCGAATTGGCACGGCATGCCTATAATGGAGCCATCAGTAGCGGGCTGGGCAGGCTTCACCTCGGAGGAGGCGGGATGCACTTGGGCGGGCAGGCGCCATCATGCGAAGCGAGACGCACACCCAGGCCCGAGCTGGTCCGGCCGTCAATCGAGCGCCGGGTCATCCGGGGGACAAGTTCGAGGCGTCGAGGACGCCCCCTTCCCAACAGCGACATCCTGCAGAGTTCGACCTTTATCGGTACGCGCATCGCCACGAGCACGGAAGTCCCGACCCGAATCGGGCCAGACTTGCTCGAGGTGCAGCCTCAGGACGGGCAAGGGGCGCGCGTGGAATCGGAGACCAGCCCATACTGCCCGTGATCCCGGTGATCGCAAATGCCAACGACGATACGGTCGGGCCTGGCATCGGTTCCCATGCTTCCACTGAATAGAGGCTGCTCCCGGCGACGGTGAAGGCCGGAGTCGTGAGGTGAGCTTGCCCCGCGGGCCTGGGGAGGAAGTGTCCACGGCCCTCAATCGGCGCCCGAGTAGGGGACGTCGGGGAGGAAGGCCATGTCGCAGTCCTTTGACATCCTGATCCGACAGGCCGCGCTGCGCCGCCAACCCGGCCTGCAGTTCGACCTGGGCATCGCCGGTGGGCGAATCGCCGCCATCCGCGAACGGATCGACGGATCGGGGAAGGTCGAGATCGAGGCGCATGGGAACCTGGTGACCGAATCGTTCGTCAATCCACATCTGCACCTGTGCAAGGTCTACACCCTGCAGATGATGGACGAGGACGCCCTGCGCGACTACCACAGCGCCGACATGGGCAAGGCCATGACGGCCATCGAACTTGCCGCACGCGTCAAGGAACATTACGACGAAAAGTGGATCATCCTCAACGTGCGCCGGGCAGTCGCCCAGGCGGCGCTGTACGGCTGCACGCACCTGCGGGCCTTTGCCGATGTAGACCGCAGGGCGCGCCTCGAAGGCGTGAAGGCTCTGCTGCGCGCCCGGGAGGAGTTCCGGGGGATCGTCGAAATCCAGGTGGTTGCCTTTGCCCAGGATGGAATCGTGCGCGAGCCCGGCGCCGCCGACCTGGTGCGCCAGGCGATGAAGCTGGGTGCGGATGTGGTCGGCGGCATCCCCTGGATCGAGTACACCGAGGCCGACATCGCCCAGCACGTCCACGAGTGCTTCGAGATCGCCGTCGAGTATGACAAGGACGTCTCGATGCTGGTGGACGACGCCGGTGACGCCGGCCTGCGCTCGCTGGAGGCGATGGCCCTGGAGGCCATCCGGCGCGGATGGCAGGGGAGAGCCCTGGCCCATCACGCCCGCGCCATGGCCCTGTACCCCAAGCCGTACTTCCAGAAGCTGGCGGCCCTGCTCAAGCAAGCCAAGATGGGCGTGGTCAGCGACCCACACACCGGGCCGCTGCACGCCCGCGTGCGCGAGCTGCTCGAGGAAGGGGTTCTGGTGTGCCTGGCGCAGGACGACATCTCCGACGCCTACTACCCCTTCGGACGCAACAACATGCTGGAAGTGGCGTTCCTTGCCTCCCACCTGCTGTGGATGACGACGTCGGCGGACATGGAAACGCTGTACGACATGATCACCGGGAGTGCAGCCAGCGCCATGGGGCTCGCCGATTTCGCCTTGAAGGAGGGCGCAACCGCCAACCTGGTGGTGCTCTCGGCGCCCAACGTGCTGGAAGCGCTGCGAGAGCATGCAGCCCCCTTGCAGGTGATCAGCCATGGGAAGCTGGTTGATCCCGAGAAGGTGCGGTCGATTGCAGCCACCAAGTAGCGGTCCGAGAAGACGGCGGAGCCGGGTCCGGAGGATCTAGGGTGCCCAGAACACATTTGGAGAGCGGCGCACAACCGTTGGTGGTCAGCCTCCGCGTGAACGGCCGAGAGGTGATCGCAGACGTTCCTGCCGACCTGAGTCTCATGGACTTCTTGCGGGAGCGCCTGGAACTACGCGGGACGAAGAACGGCTGCGACAGCGGTCATTGCGGGGCCTGCACCGTCATCCTCAATGGCAAGGCGACTCGCGCGTGCCTGGTGCGCATGTCGAAGGTGGGCGGCGCCAACGTGCAGACCGTCGAGGGGCTGGCGACTGCAGGCAGGCTTCACCCGCTGCAGCGCGCCTTCATCGAACACGGCGCGGTTCAATGCGGC
>JALHUE010000162.1 GCA_022866145.1 Anaerolineales bacterium
CTCTCGCTTGCCTGGACGGCGCTCGAACCCGCAAGGACGATGCAGAGTATCCTGCTGATCGACCGCGCCGCCAACTGGGACGAATTTCGCGAAGCACTACGCTACTGGGACGCTCCCAGCCAGAACTTCGTGTATGCCGACGTCGATGGCAACATCGGCTATCAGGCCCCGGGGCAGATTCCGATCCGCGCCGCCGGGGACGGCACGATGCCGGTGCCGGGCTGGTCCGGGGCATACGAATGGACAGGCATGATCCCCTTCGATGCCCTTCCGAGCGCGTTCAACCCGGACAAGGGCTACATCAGCACGGCCAACAATGCGGTGGTCGGCAGCGACTACCCTTACCTGCTGACCAAGGACTGGGATCCAGGCTACCGGGCGATCCGCATCGACGAAGTCCTGTCCGAGGACTCGAGCGTGACCCGTGACGAGATCCAGCTGCTGCAGGGCGACAGCCTGTCCACCTGGTCTCGCCAAGTCTTGCCTTATGTGCTGGCGCTCAATCCCGAAGACCCAACGCTCTTCCAGGCCATCGGGCTGCTTCGCTCCTGGGACGGCCGCGCAACCCGGGACAGCGCCGGCGCGGCATTGTTTGAATCCTTCCGCCTGCATCTCGCAGAGCGAGTGTTCAAAGATGAAATGGGAGACAAGCTGTTTGAGAAGGCCATCGGTCAGAGCCTGGTGGGGCTGCTGCCCCTGCTGGAACAGCCCGAGGCCCCGTGGTTCGATGATCGACTGACGCCCGATGTCGAAGTGCGCGATGACATCCTGCTGCTGGCTCTTGGAGACGCGCTCGAGGAGTTGAGTGACACCCTCGGTGCGGACATGAACCGTTGGCGCTGGGGTGATCTGCACCGGGCGACCTTCGAGAACCAGAGCCTGGGGCAAAGCGGCATCGCCCCTATCGAGGCCATCTTCAACCGAGGGCCGGTCGAGGTGGACGGGACGATGTCGACGGTCAACAACACCGGCTACGACCCGGCTGAACCCTACGACGAATCCAAGGTGCCCAGCTACCGCCAGATCATCGACCTGTCCGATTTCTCGCGTTCAGTTTCGGTCCATACCACCGGACAATCGGGCCATCCGTTCAACCGGCACTACGACGACATGATCGACCTGTGGCGCAATATTCAGACGCACCCGATGTTGTGGACACGGGCCGAGGTTGAGGCCTCCGCCGCCGATCATCTGACTCTCATGCCGTGATCCCGGATCGGGATTCCCGGACTACGGGCAGGCTGCCGATCCGGCGTTGACAAGGCGCGCCGCATGAGCACGGGGCATTCGGCGCGGGGCCTGGTCGCTGGCCAGGCCCCAACCGGCGCCTCGGCCTCCGGGCACGATTGGCCTCTGGCGACGAAACCTCGCCTGCCGCTCACCTGCTCGCCCCCCCGATAGGGCCGGACGGGCAGCGAGGTCGCCGGCGATCCTTCGCAGCCTGAGGCGTGTGCTACACTCGCCGCCGATGAAGCGCTACGACGTACTTGGGTTGGGCGTGTCCACCGTGGATGCGCTGTATCTGGTCGACCACTTTCCCTCCGACGAGGAGAATCAGCAGGCGTCGGCGATGACGCTGCAGGGCGGCGGGCCGGTGGCGACGGCGATCGTGACCCTGGGCAGGCTGGGCGCCAGCGCAGCCATGGCCGACACCGTCGGGGACGACTGGCGCGGCGAGTTCGTCCGCCGCTCATTTGCCGAGGAACGGGTGGCCGGAGATCTCCTCGAGACCTGTCCGGGCAGCACTTCCACTCTGTCCTGCGTCCTCGTCCGCCAGCACGATGGGGCCCGATCGATCGTGTGGTACCCAGGGACGGCGCCGGAGCTGATGCCCTCCGACCGTCTGCAGCAGGCGGTCACGGCCAGCCAGATCGTCCATCTGAACGGCCGTCATTTCGAAGCTTGCCTGCAGGCCTGTGACTGGGCGCACCAGTCCGGGGGAAGAGTCTCCTTCGATGGCGGAGCCCACCGATTCCGTGAGGAGCTGCGGCGCCTGGTGCCCCGGACGGACATCTGCATCGTCGCCCGCCAGTTCGCCCAGGCGTACACCGGCGAAGCCGAGGCCGCATCCGCCGCCCGCCGTCTGCTGGCCGAAGGCCCCTCGCTGGTCGTGGTGACCGACGGGGCGCGTGGGAGCTGGGTGCATGCCGGCGGCGAGCCACCATTTTCTCAGCCGGCCTTCACAATGCCGGAAGTAGTCGACACAACCGGCTGCGGCGACAGCTTCCACGGAGCCTTTGTGTTCGGCCTGTTGCAGGGACTGCCGCTCCGGGAAATCGCCCGCTTCGCCGGTGCCGTAGCAGCCTTGAACACCCAGGAACTCGGCGGCCGAGCGGGGCTGCCCTCACGCGAACGGGTCGAGGCTTTCCTGGCATTGCAGCCTGCAGGGGGCTAGCGCCCGTCGCCTCGATCGCCTCCGGCCGAGCCCGCCGCCCACCCGTTGCTCTGCCGAACCTTCCACAATCCGCTGCTCGCCGCTTCTCAGGACGAGGGCCGGCGCGTATCCCATGCCACCCCCTCTCAGCCGGCGCATGGCACCCCAGCCTC
>JALHUE010000163.1 GCA_022866145.1 Anaerolineales bacterium
CTCGGCCGAGGTCCAGGTAGCCTGGGAAGCTAGCAAGCGCGTCGGGGCACAGGTGGCCGAGACCGTGCGCCAGTTGGCGCGGCTGCGCAACGCCGCCGCCCGGCGCCAGGGCTTCCGGGATCACTTCCAGCGCTCGCTGACCCTGGACGAGCTCGATGAAAACCGCTTGATGGAGCTGTTCTCGCGCCTGGAGTCCGATACCCGATCGGCTTTCACTCGCCTCAAGGCCGAGATCGATTCCGACCGGGCTGCATGGTTCGGCGTCGCCGAATCGGCCCTGATGCCCTGGCACTATCCGGACCGGTTCTTTCAGGAAGCGCCTCCGATGGGCGGGGTCGACATGGATTCCCTGTTCGGCGAAGTCGATCCCACCGAGCTGGCGCAGCGCACCTACGACGGGCTCGGCCTCGAAGTACGCGACATCCTGGCCCGATCGGACCTGTACGCCCGCCCGGGAAAGAATCAGCATGCGTTCTCTCTACATCTCGACCGGGAAGGCGATGTGCGCACGCTCAACAACCTGGAGCGCGATCTGAATTGGAACAACACCCTCCACCATGAGCTGGGCCACGCCGTATACGACAAGTACCTGGACCCGTCCCTGCCCTGGATGCTGCGCATGCCTTCCCATACCCTGACGACGGAAGCCGTCGCCATCCTGATGGGCGGGGTCACCCTCCAGCGCCCATGGCTGACCGGCGTGCTTGGCCTGGGCGGCAGTCAGGCGGATCGAATCGCCCAGAGCGCCGGCCGCCGGGCGCGTGCCGACGGATTGATCTTCACCCGCTGGTGCCTCGTGATGACGCTGTTTGAGAAGGCGCTGTACCACAACCCTGAAGGTGACCTGGATGGCCTGTGGTGGGACCTGGTCGAGCGCTATCAGCTGCTGCGAAGACCGGCCGGGCATAATGCCCCCGACTGGGCAGCCAAGTACCACGTGGCCCTGGCCCCGGTCTACTACCAGAACTACGAACTCGGCCATCTGGTGGCCGATCAGATCGACCACTGCCTGAAGCAGGAGGCCGGCGGGCTGGTTGGCCGCAAAGCGGCAGGCCAGTGGCTGAAGGACCGGATCTTCCTGCCCGGCGCCACCCACGACTGGGAGGCGCATGTCGCCTCGGCGACCGGCGAGCCGCTCAATCCGGCGTACTTCGCTCGGGCGCATGCATAGACCCCATCCCGCATACCCGGTCCGCCGGGAGCGGTGCCGGCTGGGATGATGATGCCCAGCCGATCGGGCGAACGGATCGCGCGGGCGCCGGAATAGCCGACGCCGCGCTGGCCACCACAATACCCCCGGGCCGTTGCCGGCCCGGGGGTCCCTTTCATCCTGAGACCTTCACAATCTGCAGGTCCTGCAGGAGCCCGACGGCCGCCGGGGGCAGCTCTTTGCCCTCAGGAACGCCCTCCCTCAATCGCCGAAGGCTTCCACGCTCCAACCCAATTCGTAGTTCGGCATGGACTCGCGCCCGGAGGCGAGATCCCCGCAGACGAGAGGTGACCGTGGGCCATTGTGAGACTCGGCTTGGGTGGCCTAAGGCGCCCCGGGGCCTTCAGCTGGCGCCTCGCCGACCATCGGTGTCGTCGCTCGCAAGAAGCCGGCGAAGAGAAGGATCGCGCCCAGGAATTCGCTCAGGTACAGAACGCCGGTGACGCCCATGCGGCTGAACTCGCCGCCGAGCGCCGGGAGCAACGCCCCGGCAGCGATCATCAGGTTTCCGAGGGTGCGGTGCAGCAGGATCCGCTTGCGCCAGAAGATCCAGGCCGAGTACAGCGCCCCACCCACCAGCGTCACCGTCCCATATAGGTTGAAGATCGGGGTCAGGGAGCGAATTCCCGAAGTCACAATGGCGTGCCCGCTCAGCTCGCTGGCGGTGTGCAGGCCGGAGGTCATCAACGAGGGATCGAGTTCAGCGCCGAACACTCGGGAGGCGGCGTACAGCGAGCCGATCCCAAGGGCGACCATCAGCCCGTCGGCCCAACGGCGCTTGGCCAGCAGGTACACGGTGCCTTGCCCCAGCCAGGCCGCGACCAGGATCGCGCCGAACAAGTACCACAGGCGGAAGGCCAGGGGATTCCACCCCCACAGGCCATAGTACGCCTCGCAGAAGCCGCCGATGGCGTAGAACGTCATGCCGATCCCCCATAGCAGCAAGTATGGCCCTCGGCGCCGGGCATAGCGGCGGAAGACGATGGCCGCAAAGACAAAACTCAGGATCGAGGAGGCCAGCGGAATGAGGGTCAGGAAAGTGTTCATCTGTTCACTCCATCGCCCGCATCGGGGCGTCGGGGCACCTGGCCGAAGCCTGCGGACACCTAGCCTCCGACGCCGGGCAGCAGACCCAGCCCAATCGCCAGGGCGAGGATCACCGCCGCGGACAGGGCGACCAAGAGCACAATCAGGAAAAGCGGAACCAGGCGTTCGTACAATCGCGGATACTTGCGCGAAGTCGGGTCGCGCGGTTTCTCTGGGGCCACCTCGCGATTCTAACACCCCTGTCTCGGCCCTGGGCTCGGTATGCCCCAGGCGGCTAAGGGAGGAGGGATCCGCAGCTCTGCGCTACACAAACGACGAAGCCCGGCGGTAACGCCGAGCTTCGCAACCCGGTTTCTGCAGGACAGGCGTCAGTTGTTGGTGGACCTCAGGCCAAGCTCCGAGCCCGAACGAACGCCAACGATCTGTGCCAGGATGCTCAGGGCGATCTCCTCCGGCGCCCGCCCGCCGATGTCGAGGCCGATCGGGGCATACAGCCGCCCAAGCTCTTCCTCCGTCAGGCCGGCTTCCAGCAGGCGCTCATGCCGGAGACGGTTGGTGCGTTTGCTGCCAAGGGCTCCAACGTAGAAGGCCGGACTGCGCAGGGCTGCGATGACGGCCGGATCGTCGATCTTCGGGTCATGCGATAGGATGGCGACCGCTGTCCCATCGGTTACGCCCAGTGAGTCCAATGCTTCATCCGGCCACAGGATCAACCGATCGTCCGCCTCGGGTAAACGCTCCGCCGTGTTGAACCCGCGACGAGGGTCTATCACGACGACCCGGTAGCCGGCTGCCTTCGCCAGCCGGCAGAGCGCAACGCCGATGTGCACCGCCCCGACGATCACCAATAGCGGCGGCGGTCGATCGACATCGAAGAAGACCTCGACCTCGGCCTCCGGCTGGGGGTAGATCCTGACCTCGGGGCTGCCGCTGGCGAGCAGCTCGCGACCGTCGGCCTCCATCGCCGCTGTGAGCTGGGATGGCGGCGTCGACCCGTCGGCTCCCGTGCCGTCGACCAGCCGCGAGCTCCCGATCATCGCCTCCGGCCCACCCACCACGACCGCCCGCACGGCACTGCGGCGCTCGGCGATGGCCGCCGCCCAGCGCTCGAAGGCCCCGGGCTGCGCCAGCAGTCCGGACACCGGCTCGACCAGGACCCGGATCTCTCCTCCGCACGCCAGGCCGAGCTGCCAGGCGGTGTCATCGGCCACGCCGTAACGCAGAAGCCGGGGTCGGCCGGTCCGCAGCACCCCGAGGGCCTCTTCCACAACGGCGCCCTCGACGCAGCCGGCACTGACCGAGCCGACCATGGCACCATCCTGATCGATCAACATCTTGGACCCGGCCGGCCGCGGGGCTGAGCCCCAGGTGCTGACAACCGTCGCCAGCGCCACAGCTTTGCCCTGCGCCAGCCAGGCCTGCAGATCAGACAACACATCCCGCATGGCGCGGCTCTCTTCCTCCGGTCGGCCCTCCGATCAGGCCTTGGCCTGATCGATGCCGACCTGCAACTGACCCAGCCGTTTCGACCGGTCGGCCACGAAGCGCTCGATGCCTTTCAGCACCCACTCCGGTGACAGGTGCGCCTCTTCCAACACCTCGTCGACCGTGCCGCCTGTGCGCCAGCGGTTGTCCCAGTCGGAGGACATGGCGTACTCCTCGGCCACCTTGTTGAACAACCAGTCGTGCATCGACGCTCGCGACTGCGTCGTGAGCACGGTTGAGTCCGTCCGGTCGCCAGGGGTGAGGATCTTGCTTCGATAGGCCTCCGGCTGCAGGGCGAACAGCTCGGGGCTGGCGCCATAGACGATCTTGACGTTGAGCCCTTGCCGGTCGAGGTCGGGCAGGATCTTGGTGATGGCGACCATGCTGCTGGTGCCCTGCACGACCACGGTGCCACCCTTCGGCTTTCCCGGCTGGTAGTCGCGGACGATGTAGGCGCCTTGTGCGGCCTCGAAATGCGAAGCCATCCCCAGCGCCGGACGGTCCGGAATCACGATCGGCGGCCGCGTCAGGTGCAGGACGACGACTGGCGCCTTCTGCTGCAAGGCGGCCCCCATCAGCACCGGGACCTCGTTGTACTCCCACGGATGCAGGTTGATGACATGGCCGCTGGGGAACAGCTGCATCACTGCCGGCGAGAACACACCGAAATGCGTACGGCTGTCATCGGCCGTCTCCGGTCCCGAATGCCCGGCGACATACACCACCTTGCCCGTCTTGAGCTGGCAGTCCTGCGACAGCTGGCTGAACAGACGCAGCATGCCGTACTTGAGATACGAGAACGATCCATAGGTTGAACAGGCTCCCCAGAAGCCGTCAAACGAAGCCTCCGGGTCCTGTGCGAAGTTGACCGTCGCCATCCCGACCAGCATGCCGACGTTGGCGAACTCTGTGATTTCCTGGGGCAGCAGAGCCCCCTCCGGCGTGCCGTAGCGCTCGTACCAACCGTACCCCTTGAAGTCGCCGTAGCCCTTGGCGAAGCCGCTGATGTTCGTCGAATCCGCCAGGTCGGCCGAGGCGGCCAGGAAGATCGGGCGATCGTACTTCTCGGCGCCGTAGC
>JALHUE010000164.1 GCA_022866145.1 Anaerolineales bacterium
AGCCTGATCACTTGGGCCTTCATCGCCTTCACCGCCGTCACAATTCTGGCCTGGGTTGCGATGGGCGAGCGCTCGATGCTGGCCTACTTCACCAAGCTGGACGAACTGGTCCTGCTGGTGGCGCTGTTCCTGGGGCGCCGCGCTTCGGCCTGACGAAGGCTCAGTGCCTTCGGAACGAAGATTGGCGCAAGCCGCCTGCCTGAGGGAGTTCGCGCCAGAGGTGGGGAATCTGCCCGCCTCTGGCTTGGACCTTTCGTCGTGGGGGAAGTCGGACACGCCAAGGCTCAGCTGACTGCGGAGACGGCATGGCCCCATACCGCTTCGATTTCCGCCGCTACCTGGCGGCGAAGACCACCATCGACGACCGGTCGCTCAACGCGCAGGTCTGGTCGACGATGGCTGCGGCGATGGCTCAACGCCAGGCGTCTGCCGACGTGCGGGTCATCGAAGTCGGAGCCGGCATCGGCACCATGCTCCACCGGCTGCTCGGTCAGGGGGTTCTGTGGCGCGGATCGTACACCGGCGTCGACTCCGATGGGGCAAACATCCTGCGCGCCGACCGGCTGCTGCCGCAATGGGCGCGGCGGCACGCCTGGCAGAGCCAGGCCCGGCGCGGCCGGCACTTGCTCAGGGCGCAGCACGCCAGCGCCGCGGCCCGCTTCGTGGCTGGCGACTTCGCCGCTTTCGCCCGCCGGCCATCCCAGCGCCAGGCTTGGGATGCTGTCGTCGCCCATGCCTTCCTCGACCTAGTTCCCCTCGAGAGCGCTGTTGCGCTGCTGCTGTCCTTGCTGCGCCCAGGCGGCCTGTTCTACTTCAGTCTGAACTTCGACGGCGAGACGATCCTGCTTCCCGAGATCGATGGTGAGTTTGACCGGCAAGTCATCCACACCTACCACCGGACGATGGATGAACGCTTGCTGGACGGCAGGCGCTCCGGAGACAGCCGCACCGGTCGGCATCTGCTGGCCGGCCTGCCGTCCTGGGGCGGCGAGATCCTGGCTGCCGGTAGCTCCGACTGGGTAGTTGTCCCGCGGGGCGGCGCCTACCCCGCAGATGAGGCCTTCTTCCTTCACTTCATCTGCCACACGCTCGGGAACGCGCTGCGGCGCAGGCGAGAGATCGATCGCTCCCAACTGCGCCGCTGGATCGAGCGGCGCCATCGCCAGATCGATCACGGGGAGTTGATCTACATTGCGCACCAGCTCGACGTTGTCGGCACCCGGCCGGGCTGACTCGGAATCCATCTCCGGCGCCCGCTAGTCCCCCAGCCCCTGCCGGGTCCAGGCCGCGCCCAGCAGCAACCCCAGCCCGCCAAACATCAGATCCCGCACCCGAATCAGCAGGCCGAGGCTGATACCCAAGGCGGCCTCGAAACCGAGCGCCTGCAGAGCGAAGATCTGGCTCGCCTCCAACACACCCAGCCCACCCGGGATCGGCAGCAGCAGCGCCAGCCGCCCGACAGCCACCACGGCGATCGTTTCGGCCGGACCGACTGCCGCCCCAAGGAACCACAACATCAACCAGCGCTCGACCACGATGCCGATCCAGCTGAGCAGCGAGAAGCCCATGGCTAGTGTCAGGTGCCAGGGCCGCTCACGGCAGAACTCGGCTGCTTCCGTTTCGAAAGCCTGCACGCCTGCCCGCAATCGCACTCCGGCCGGCCAGCGCGCCCCGGCCCGGGCCGCGCCGAGACCGACCAGGTGCGTCAACGGTCGGCGGCCCGCCCACCACGCCAGCAGCAGGCCGAGCGGCGCGACGAGCAGCACGCCGGCGACGATGGCCGGCAGCACGGCCTGGTGCGAGTCCAGCCAGCGCAGACGCAGCAACACCACCAAGCCGAACGCCAGATAGGTCGCATTGCCAACGACCTCCAGCGCCTTGTCAAGCGTGACCGAGGCGGTCGAGGCCGCCAGCGGCACGGCGTGCTTCCGCCGCAGCAGGTCGATTTGCAGCGGCTCCCCTCCGAACTGCGATCCCGGCGTGAAGTAAGAGATGGAGAACCCGGCCAGACGGTAGGCGGAAAGGCGCAAGTACCCCGGGCGAAAGCCCAGGCCACGCAGGATCACCCACCACCGGCCGCTGAACGCCAGCACGATCGCGACATTGAAGGCCAGCAGCACCAGCCACTGCCAGGGGTGGATTCCGGCAAGCCGCCTGCCGACCTCGGCCCAGTCGACGCCCCGCGCCGCCCACAGCAGCAGCCCAAGGACCACCGGCCAGATCAGCCAACGCAGTGCTCGCCGCATGCGCTACCTCGGGCCGCCGGGGCGCCAGTCCACCAGCCAGGAGTCGCCCCGCCACAGTGACCAGCGGCCTGTCCCCGTCAGCAGCAGAGCCAGCGACATTGTCATCACCAGCAGCAGCGACGGGAGCGCCCCCACGAATACCATGCTGGCGGCGCTCAAGATCATCGCCGCCAACGCTGCCAGCCGCCCGGCCACGCCCAGGGCGAGAAGCACCACCGGGATCGCTGTCAGCAGCGTCAGGCTGCGCGCCGGCTGCGTCCAGCCTGCCCCGGTTGTCGCTTGCAGCGCGGCCAGGAACCAGCCTAGCAGAACCAGCGCCCGCAAGAGAGGCGGCGCCCCTTCCTTGGCCAGCCTCTTGACGCTCGCCCGAGCCCGCAGATACCGCGGCGACTGCGGAGAGAGTGTTCCGGCGACCACCAGGTAGTCGCGCAAGAACCCGATCAGGAAGGGAGTACTGATCACCCAGGCCGCGGCCCGGGCGGCTGCCGGCGGGACGATCGGCCACAGAAGCACGCTGGCGAAGATCATCATCACCCCGGCGATCGGGCGGCGCATTCCACTAGGCGGGAGCGGATGAAGCGCGCCTCCCCGCCTGAGCACCCACCACAATCCGAGCCGGTAGGCATAACGCGAAACCCCCACCGTCAAGAACCAGGTTGTCACCGTCCCCCAGTGCACTGCCAGCCCAGCCGCCATCAGCAGGCCCAGCGCATCGAATTCGATATCCAGCCGCTCACCCCATTCGGTGGCCGTGCCTGTTGCGCGGGCGAGATAGCCATCGAGGAGGTCCCCCACTTGCACCAGGCCGTAGAGCAGCGCCGGAATCCAGGCCAGCCAGCTTGCCGGGCGGGGGAGCAGCAGGAAGCCGGCAAGCAGCCCGATGAGCAGCCCGCGCCCCAGGGTG
>JALHUE010000165.1 GCA_022866145.1 Anaerolineales bacterium
AGATGTCATGGCCGGGCTGACCGCCAATCCGCAGGAGGTCGAGGCCTGGCTGCGCATTGGATGGCTGGGCCTGTGTGTGCTGCCGGCCAGCTACCTTCACCTGAGCGATACGCTGTTGGAGGCCACCGGCCGCCGGTCCCGGGGCAGGCGCCGTCTGGCCGTCCGCCTGGGTTATGGGTTCAGCATGGTTTTCGTGCTGTTGGTCGGGATTGGAGACACGCTCGTCGACGAATTGACGATCGCCGACGAAGGCGCCATCTTCCTGAGCACCGGCCCAGGGATCTGGGTATTTGCCGCCTTCTTGGCAGTCACCCTCGGACTGACGGGGCTGAACCTGTGGCGGGCGTACCGCCGCTGCCTGACCAGCGCCAGCCGGCGGCGGATGGGGTACTTGATGGCAGGCAGCATCCCTCCGATGCTGGGCGCCTTGCCGCTCGTCAGCTTCGGGCTGCTGCCGATGCTGCAGCAGCCGGTGATCTTCTGGAGCCTGAACGCAGCGCTGAATGTGGCGGTCGCCGTCTCCATGGTCCTCATCGCGTATGTCGTCGCTTACTTCGGCGTCAGCGTCCCGGACCGGGTCGTCAAGAGCCGCCTGTTCCAATGGATCCTGCGCGGGCCGGTGGTGGCCTCGAGTGTGCTGGCGGTTACGGTCACAGTCAACCGGGCAGCCGTGTTCTTCGGTCTGGAGAACAGCCGGGTGGTTCCATTTGCGATGGTATCGACGCTGCTCATCCTGCAGTGGATCATCACCCTGGTCCGCCCCTCGCTGGAGCGTACCCTCTTCTACGGGGAGGACCGGCGGGATATCGAACGCCTGCAGATCCTGGAGCAGCGGCTTCTGACGAGTGGGGACCTGCAGCAGTTCTTGGAATCGGTCTTGAATGCGGCCTGTGACGTCAGCGGCGCCTCGTCGTCGTTCGTGGCCGTGATCGGCCAGCAAGGCCTCGAGCTTGAGGTCAGCGTCGGCCCCGATGACCCGCTGCACGGTGAGGAGGACCTGCCGGCGATGATGGTGTCCGAGAATCGCCGCCAGGTCGAACCGCTGGGGAGTGTGTTCGTGTGGGGCAGGTACTGGTTGATCCCGCTGAACGCCCACGAGACTGCAGAGCTGATCGGGCTAATGGGCCTGTGCACTCCCGAGGCGCCGGAATCGATGGCGGAGGAGCAGGCTGAACTGCTGCGGATGCTGGCGGATCGGGCGGTGGTCGCCCTGACCGACCGGCTGCTGCAGCGCGAGGTCTTCCAGGCGGTAGACCGCCTGGTTGTTCAAGTCGACCAGATTCAGCGTCTGCGGGCTGCGGCCCGCTACAACGGCGTTCAGGTGTTTGGAGAGGAACCCGATCTTGGCAGCGGCCAGGCGGACTTGGCGGCGTTGGTGCGGGATGCCCTCAGCCACTACTGGGGAGGCCCAAGGCTGACCTCCAGTCCACTGCTGCGGCTGATCGTCGTGCGCGAGGCGATTGATGACCAGGGTGGGAACCCAGTCAATGGGCTGCGCGAGATCCTGCGGCGTGGAATCGAACGCGTCCGCCCGGAAGGGGAGCGGCGCTTCACTGCCGAGTGGATGTTGTACAACATCCTGGAGATGAAGTTCCTTGAAGGCAGAAAGGTCCGGGACATTGCGATGCGACTGGCGATGTCGGAGGCCGATCTTTATCGCAAGCAGCGGGTGGCCATCGAAGCCGTCGCTCGCGCCATCAACGATATGGAGCGGGAGGCACTCCAATCCAATGGTCGGAGGCCGGCGCCGCGCTGACGGAACATGCGGCGAGGGCCAGACTTGTGGCGCCAGCCTGCGAGTGCTTGATGCTGCCGGCGCACCGACTCCGGGATTGGGCGAAGGACGGCCCGGCCTGGCCCCGGCGTCCTGAGTTGCGGAATGGGGCAATTCCGGTATCCTACTGGATTGCGGTGGGGGTCTGGGTTCCACACGAGACTGATGGCGCGAGGCGAATGATGGGGTCGGTCGTGGGGAAATGGGAAGACTGCGGAGGCGCTCCGCCTCCGATGGACGATGCCTGGTGGGCGTCCTTGCTCAGCGATGATGAACACAACGCCCCCCCGCTGAAACGAATGGCAGGCAGAGACGAAGACCGGGTAGGGCAACCCCTCTGCCAGGCGGACTGGGCCTGGGCACGCCAGCTGTATGAGACCGACGCCATTGCTAGCCTGGTCGTGCTGGGATGCAACCGTGGCGGGCTTCTGATCGAAGCCCGCTCGTTGCGTGGATTTGTGCCGGTTTCTCATCTGGTGGAAATAGAGCCCTCGACTGAGGAGGCGCAGCGGACAACCTTGCTCGCGCGCTATGCCGGCAAGTCGATCTCGGTCAAGGTTATCGAATATGATCCGGAGCGCGGCCGTCTCGTGTTCTCGGAACGTGCGGCTCAAGCAGCTCCCGGGCAGAGAAACCAGCTTCTCGCCACGCTGGAGGTCGGGGCACGGACGCAGGGGGTCGTCACCAATGTCACGCGCTTCGGGGTCTTCCTGGACCTGGGCGGACTCGAAGGGCTGATCCATGTGTCGGAGCTCTCCTGGGGGCGAGTGAGCCATCCTGCGGACGTTGTCCGCTGCGGGCAGACGCTTGAAGTCAAGGTGATCTCGATCGACCGCGACCAAGGAAGGGTGGCGCTGAGCTTGAAGGAGATGCTTCCAGACCCATGGCAGACGGTAGAGGCGCGCTACCACGTCGGAGACGTGGTCGAGGGCACGGTCACCAACATCGTCCGCTTCGGGGCCTTCGTGGCGATTGAGGAGGGGCTGGAGGGACTGCTCCATTCCTCTGAGATCGGGGAGGGAATCGAGAAGTCCCAGTGCGGCACGCTTGGAGAGGGGGACCGGGTGCGGGCGCGGATTATCCACGTCGATGCCGCCGAGCGCAGACTCGGGTTGAGCCTTCGCCAGGCGCCTCCTTGCGCGGCCGTCTCGGAGGAACCGGTGTCGGAGCACGAATGGCAAACGCTTTCGGCGCCGTAGCCTGCGGGTGCCTTGAAGCTGCCGGGCGCCTGTTGACCGCGCCCGGTCTTTCTTTGTCCCAGGGACACCGTCTGAGGCAGCGCTGATTGCCATGAACCTGCGCCGAGCCCCGCGCTCCTCGCCGCCGTCCACGAGTCGCTCCGAGTTGGTCGAGCGGCTGCGCTCCTGGTTGGATGAGCTGTTGGCCCTGGCGGCGACCGTCGTGGCCTTGTTGGTTCTGCTGGGGCTGCTGGGGTTGAGCCACGGCGTTGTGATCGATGCCCTCTCCGTCGAACTCAGGCGATGGTTGGGTTGGGGGGCATGGAGCCTGCCGGTTCTGCTCGGGTTGGGGGCGGGTGCCTTGTGGCTGCGCGCTCTCGACCGGCCTCCCGACATCCCGTGGCGGCGGGTGATTGCCATCGAGCTCGCCGTGATCGGGGTGCTCGGTCTGCTGGCGTTGGCCGACGGGCTGTCCCTGACCCAGGCCGAGGCTGGCGGGGGCGGGGGCTTGATTGGCTGGGGCCTGGCAAGGTTGCTGACCGACTCCTTCGGCAGAATCGTGGGTGCAGCGCTCCTTCTGGCAATCCTTGTCCTGGCCGGCGTCTACTTGCTCCGCGACCGTCGCCGCCACGCCGAACGCCCACGCCCACACGCCCGGCTGGCCTCTGGCGCCGAGACAGCCGCAATCACCCAGGCAGCTCCTGGCGGCGCCCCATCTGCCTCCCCCGTGTCCCCCAAGGCGGCCCGCCTGCCGTCGGAATTCCGCAAGTCCTTTAGGGTCGAGCCAATCCATGCGGAAAGACCGGCCAAGTCGGTTCGCCGCGACAAGACGCTCCCATCGCTGGAACTGCTGGAGATGGATGAACCGCCCAGGGTGACCGCCAAGGAGGTCAATCAGACGGCAGGCCTGATCGAAAAGACACTGGCGGACTTCGGGCTGCCGGCAAAGGTTCTGGACTTCCGCGCCGGCCCCGCCGTCACGCAGTTCGCCGTCGAGCCGGGGTTCACGGAGCATGTCGCCCCAGATGGCGAGAGCAAGCGCCAGAAGGTCCGGGTGTCGCAGATCTCGTCCCTGGCGGATGACCTGGCTCTGGCGCTCTCGGCACCGACCGTACGGATCGAGGCCCCGGTCCCGGGACAAGCCTATGTCGGGATCGAAGTCCCAAACCGGCGGGCGGCCATGGTGCGGCTGGGCCCGCTCCTGCGCAGTGAGGCCTTTCAGTCCGTGCCGTCCTCCCTGGCGATTGCCTTGGGGCGGGATGTGGCGGGCCAGGCAATCGTCGCCGATCTGGCGGCGATGCCGCACCTGTTGATCGCCGGGACGACGGGCTCCGGCAAATCGGTGTGCATCACTGCTCTCACTGTTTGTCTGGTGATGACCAATGCACCCGAGGAGCTGCGGCTGGTGATGATCGATCCGAAGATGGTTGAGCTGGTGCGCTTCAACGGCCTGCCGCATCTGATGGGGAAGGTGGAGACTGACCTGGAGCGGATCACCGGAGTGCTGCGCTGGTGCACGATGGAGATGGACCGGCGCTACCGCCTGCTGGAGGAAGCGAAGGCCCGAGAGATCGAGTCCTACAATCAGAAGATGCGCCGGCGCACGGAAGGTGAGCCGCTGCCCCGGATCGTTGTCCTGGTGGATGAGCTTGCCGATCTGATGATGATGGCGCCGGATCAGACCGAGCGCACGCTCGTGCGGCTGGCACAGATGGCGCGGGCGGTCGGGATCCATTTGGTGGTCGCCACGCAGCGGCCCAGCACCGATATTGTCACCGGGCTAATCAAGGCCAACTTCCCGGCTCGAATCTCCTTTGCTGTAGCCTCCGGGGTCGATTCGCGCGTGATCCTCGACACCCAGGGGGCAGAGAGCCTGCTGGGCAAGGGGGATATGCTCTTCCTCTCGGCGGAGGCCTCGGCGCCGGTGCGGCTGCAGGGTGCCTACGTCAGCGACAAGGAGATCGAGAAGGTGGTGGACGCCTGGCGCACTGGACGGGAGGACGACTCCCAGGGTCCGGCGGCGATCGCGCCCTGGGAGGAAGGGCTGACCCTGCGCGGCAGTAAGGAAGATGCGGATGACGTGCTCGAGCGGGCAATTGAGGTTGTGCGCCAGTCCGGCCAGGCTAGCGCTTCGATGCTTCAACGCCGTCTGCGGATCGGATATCCCCGCGCCGCTCGGTTAATGGACGAGCTGGAGGAGATGGGGCTCGTCGGACGAGTTCAAGCCGGCGGGCGCACGCGCGAGGTCCTGCTCAACGACGCAGGCGAGGAGGAGGGCGAGGCCTGAGGGAGGCGGCGCCTGTGGTCCGTCTCGGATAGCATGCCTTGACGCTTCCCGCCTCGGCCGTTACGATTGCCGGAGGCATTCCGGAGGAGTTCTCGATGCAAGTCAATGAGGCTGTTCGACCCCGTCTATCCCTGTCCGACCGCTTTCGCAAGTGGTTCAAGTGGTTCTTGGATCCCACCGCCGCATTCCTTAATCGCCACGGGGTTCATCCGAACACGGTCTCCCTGTTTGGCTTCGTCGGCACGATCGTGGGCGCCTGCCTGGTGGCCATCGGTCAGATCCGGCTGGGCGGGCTGGTGATCCTGCTGATGGCCCCGATTGACGCCATTGACGGGTCGATGGCCAGGCAGCGCGGGGTCAAATCGCGCTTTGGCGCCTTTGTCGACTCGGTCACGGATCGCTACTCCGAGTTGGTGGTGTACTTCGCCTTGTTGGTCTACTACACCGGCCTCGGAGATCGAATGATGACTCTGGTTGTGTTCCTGGCAGCCGCCGGCTCATTGCTGGTGTCCTACATCCGGGCGCGGGCCGAGGCAGTGGAGTTTGACGCCCGTGGCGGGCTGCTGTCTCGTCTGGAGCGCTACCTGATCCTGTGCCCGGCCATGATCCTGGGCATCGCCCACATCGGCATTGCGATCATCGCCTTGCTGGCCAATGTGACAGCGGTACAGCGGATCTACGCCGTCCGCCGCCAGGCCGCCGGAACCCCAGGGGCAGAACATGTACGTTGATCCGTACGGCATCCACCTCGGCCCGCTCTACTTTCGGTTCTACGGCCTCATCATCATGCTGGGGGCCTTGGCAGCGACCTATCTCGCTGGCCGCCTGCTCCGACGGAGAGGCTATGACTCGTCTCTGGCCTGGGATGGGTTGATTTGGGCGTTGATCTTCGGCATCATCGGCGCCCGGCTGTGGCACGTCTTCACGCCATCCCAGTCGCAGATCGAGGCCGGGATCACGACTGCCTACTACTTGACTCATCCTCTCGATCTCCTGGATACGCGCCAGGGCGGCCTGGGGATCCCGGGCGCTGTGATCGGCGGGATCGCCGGCCTGGCGATCTTCGCCCACCGCCGCAAGCTGTCGCTGGCGATGATGCTCGATGTGGCCTCTCCCGGCCTGGCCCTGGCGCAGGGGATCGGCCGCTTCGGCAACTACGTGAACCAGGAGCTGTACGGTCCCCCGAGTGACCTGCCCTGGGCGATCCCCATCCGCCCCGAGAACCGGCTGCCGGGCTATGAAGCCTTTGAGCGCTTCCATCCGCTGTTCCTTTATGAGGCCCTGTTCAACTTCGCCAACGCAGCCTTCTTGTACTTCCTCGACAAGAAGTACGCCGGGAAACTTCTCCCCGGAGATCTCTTCCTGGTGTACCTGATCACTTACCCGATGGCGCGGTTCCTGCTCGAGTACATCCGTCTGGACATTTCTCCGGCGTTCGGCCTGAACTTCAACCAGGCCTTCATGTTGGGAGTCGCCCTCACCAGTGCCGCGGCACTGCTTTTCCGCCACCGCCGCAAGCCTGTCGCAGCCTGACCCCCGGCCGGGGCGGGTTTTGGGCAGGGCCTTGCCCTGGGAGCGTTGTCGGATTGTTGCCCCCTCCGGGCGGGTGCTAGAATCCACTCGATGGCACAAGTCCTAATCGAGTGCGACGGGCTGAGCAAACGATTCGGTAGCCTGATAGCGGTCGATGATGTCAGCTTCCGCGTCGAGGCCGGTGAGGTGATGGCGCTGTTGGGCCCGAACGGCGCCGGCAAGACCACGACCCTTCGGATGGTGGCCTCGATCCTCACGCCCAGCAGCGGCCGCGCCGCCGTCAACGGTTTCGACACCGTCACGCAGCCGGATCAAGTGCGGCGCTCGGTCGGCCTGCTGACCGAGCACCATGGGCTGTACACCCGCATGCGGGCCGAGGAATACCTGGCTTTCTTCGGGCGTGCCTACGGCCTGACGGAGAGCGAGATCGCCAGCCGCGCCTCGGAGCTGTTGTCGAGGCTGGATCTCGAAGACAGCCGCAGCCGGCGCCTGGGGGAGTTCTCCAAAGGAATGCGGCAGAAGCTGGCCCTGGCCCGGGCCCTGCTGCACGATCCCCGCGTCCTCCTGTTGGATGAACCCACCTCGGCCATGGATCCGGCCAGCGCCCGACTGGTGCGGGATGCGATTCGCGCCCTGCGCGGCGGGGAGCGGGCGGTCGTCGTCTCGACCCACAATCTGGCGGAAGCCGAGATGCTGGCGGACCGGATCGCCATCATCCGCCGCGGGCAGTTGATCGAGCAAGGCACACCAACGGACCTGAAGGAGCGTGTCCTGGGTTGCGCCGTCATGGAGCTGCGTCTGACTCAGCCCCTCGACGGCCACGCACGGGTCCTTCCCCGGCAGGTTCGCCTGCTCGACTCCGGCGATCGCTGGTTGCGCTATGAAACCGACGACCCGGTGCGGGACAATCCTGCGCTCCTCCGCTCGCTGGCCCAGGCCGGCGCCTCGGTGTTGTCACTTGGAGAGCAGCCGCGCTCGCTGGAAGAGGTGTATCTGAAGGTCATGGGCGGCCTGCCGTCGTCGGAAAGCGCTGGCGAATGACCTCGATTGCGGGCGGCGGCGCTCGGGCCACGTCTGCCTCGTGGCTGGTCGCGCGGCGTGAGCTGCGCGACTTCCTGCGGGATTGGCGGCTGCTCGGGCCGATCCTGCTGCTGACAATCTTCTTCCCGTGGCTGATGAACCTGACGGCGCGCATGGCGGTCAACTTCGTCACGCGCTACGGGGCGCCGCTGGTGGCTGAACGCTTGATCCCCTTCCTGCTGCTGGTGGTGGGGTTCTTCCCGATCTCGTTCTGTCTAGTGATCGCGCTGGAGAGCTTCGCCGGCGAACGGGAACGACAGTCCATCGAGCCGCTGTTGGCGGCGCCCATCTCCAACCACGATCTGTACCTGGGAAAGATGACGGCAGCCTTGGTGCCCCCGCTGGCGGCGGCCTTCCTGGGGATTGGCGTTTACCTCGTCGGCCTGTGGCTGCAGGTTGGCTGGGTGCCGACGCCGAGCCTGCTGGCGCAAATCCTGCTGCTGACCACAGCCCAGGCGTTCGTCATGGTGGGCGCGGCGGTAGTAATTTCCTCGCAGACCACATCGGTCCGGGCGGCCAATCTGCTGGCGTCCTTCATCATCATCCCCGCCGCTCAGCTGATCATCCTGGAGAGCATGGTGATGTTCTGGGGGCGGTACGACGTGCTGTGGGGGATCGTGCTGGCCTTGGTGGTATGCGCCGTACTCCTGACGCGCATCGGGATCCACCTGTTCAACCGTGAGGAACTGCTGGGCCGGGAAATCGACCTGCTGGACCTGCGCTGGGCCGGCCGAGTGCTGCGCGAGTCATTCCACGCCGGGGCTCGCACACCCTGGAGCTGGTACCGAGGATTGTTCTCTCACTCACTGCCCAAGCTCAAAGTGCCGGCAGTGGTCGTGGCTCTCGCCATGGGCTTCGCCTTCTTGATCGGTGTCAGGTTGGCTTCAACCTTCACGCTGCCGCTCGGGGCGCTGCCGTTCGGGCAGGCGCCGGAGGGGGCCGTCTTCGACATGAAGAGCTTTGGCCTGTTCACCGGCCAGGGCTGGGCTTGGGTATTCACCAACAACGTCCGGGCAATCCTGATCGCCTCCTTCCTGGGCGCCTTCACCTTCGGAGTCGCCGGCATCGTGCTGCTGATGGCTCCGATAGGGATCATCGGCTACTTCGCCGGCAACCTGGCGATTGCCGGGCTGAATGCCCCGATCCTGATCGGCGGGCTGGTGGCGCCCCACGGCCTGGCGGAGATTCCGGCTGTCATCCTGGCGGGCGCAGCTATCTTGCGCCTGGGGCTGGCCTGGGTTAGCCTGCCGCAGGGCACTTCACTCGGAGAGAGCTGGTTGCGTGCGGTGAGCGAGTGGGCGCGCGTCGGCCTTGGGCTGGTCTTGCCGCTGCTGGCGATCGCCGCGGCACTTGAAGTCTTTGTCACGCCCCTGGTTGCGATCCGCGTGCTGACAGGGTCCTAGCATGGCGCGATTGGTGTTGCTGGGCACAGCCAGTGCGGTCCCGGATCCAGTGCATGAGAACACCCATCTGGCGGTGGTCGGGGACCAGGGCACGGTGCTGGTCGACTGCGTCGGCACCCCCGCCGTGCGCCTGCCCCAAGCCGGGATCGCCATCGAATCGGTCACCGATCTGGTGGCGACACACTTCCACCCGGATCATGTGGCCGGCATTCCCCTGCTGCTGATGAATATGTGGCTGAGCGGTCGACGTGAGGGCCTGCGTATCTACGGGCTGCACCACTGCTTGAAGCGGGTGGAGGACATGATGGCCTCATACAACTGGGAGAACTGGCCGGATTTCTTCCCGGTGGCGTTCCATCGCCTTCCCGAGCGAGAGCGGATGCCGCTGCTCGAGACCGACGAGGTGAGGATCCTCGCCTCCCCGGTGCGTCATCTGATTCCCACCATCGGGCTGCGCTTCGAGGGCAAGGTCAGCGGGCGGTCGATCGCCTACTCCTGCGATACCGAGCCGTGTCAGATGGTGGTCGAACTGGCCCGCGGGGCCGACCTGCTGATCCACGAGGCTTCGGGCGCTAGCGCCGGACATTCGACGGCCGCCCAGGCGGGCTCCATCGCCCGCGAGGCGGGGGTAAGGTCGCTGCTGCTGATCCACTACTCCCCTGGAGAGGGCGACGCCCTTCGCCGAGAGGCCAGTGCCGAGTTCGCCGGAGAGGTGGCCCTGGCACAGGACTTGGCTTCCTTCGAGTTGTAGCGAGTAGGGGATCGGGCGGGGCGATCGGTAGCCCTCGGCAGAGTCGTCAGGCAGGCCGAACCCCGCGCAGTCATTTTCCGGCCGCTAGCCGTCCGGAGTCCGGTCAGTCGGCGTTCGACGGCCGCAGCGTGGCGTGCAGAAAGCGGAAGTCGCCTCGGGCCGGGAGCAGGTCGACCACCTCCAAGACGACGAAGCGACGCCTTCCCAGGGTCACCCGGTCGCCGACTCGCGGCGGCTGGTCGGCATTCAGAATTGCGCCAGGATGCTCCTCGCCGGCGACCACGTAGCTGACCTTGTAAACCGGCGCCATGGCCTCACCTGCCCGTCAGGTTGCGGTGGCGGAGCTTGAACGACAGGTCCGCCGCCATATTGCGCATGACCAGGTAGCCTAGGCGGTAGTCCTGCTCACAGAGCTCCGTGAACTGCTCGCGGTGGATCGCCTGAAGGACCGTTGGATCGGAGATGGCCTTCACGCTGGCGCTGCGCGGACCATAGTCGACAAGCGTCATCTCGCCGATCAGTTGCCCACGCCCGAGATTGACTACCGCCCGCGGATTGGCTCCACCGGCCGGGGTGCTAGGGATCACCTCAACCCAGCCCTCGCAGATCACGAACATCTCCTCACCCGGCTCGCCTTGCTGAGTGATGGTGTCGCCGGAGTGGCATACGCGCTCGGCACACAGGCCGGCGACCGCCTGGAGCTCGTCCGGCGTCAGTCCTTCGAACAGCTCAACCTTCTGCAGCAGGGGTACGAGGTCCATGTCCACCTCCTCATGGCGGACGCTGAAGCACGGGCGCAAGAAACCTGCCTCTCGATTGTACCGGAGAAAACCGGCCGGGCAACCGGGGCCTTCCCGGCCTGGTCCCTCGGTCTGGCTGTGGTAAAATCGTACATGCTCCCCGCAAGAGGCTGCGAAGCTTCCCCATGAACGAGCAACACCCTGGAACGAACGCACCGGCATTGCTGTACGGGGCCGAGGATGACTCTTGGCGCCTGCCCAGCGAATCAGGCGGCGTGTGGAAAGCCCGACGCGGCGCTCATATCTGGAGGCCGCCGACCGATGTCTTTGAACGCGACGATGCCTATGTAGTGATGGTGGAAGTCGCCGGGATGCGGGGCGGCGAGTTCGCGGTGAACCTGGAGAACCGATTGCTGTGGATCCGAGGCACGCGCAGCGACACTGCCGTCACCAAGGCATACCATCAGATGGAGATCGCCTATGGCGAGTTTGAAACCGCTGTGGGTATCCCCGCGCCCGTCGACGCCGCCCGGATCGAGGCCGTGTACACCGATGGATTCCTGCGGGTTATGCTTCCCAAGAGCTCACCCAAGTCGGTCAGGATCACGGGCTAGCCGCGCATGCCTGAGCTCGCCCAGCCGGCCCCCGGACGCGAACCGCTCGCAGTGGAGCCGGCGGTCGACCCCCTGCGCACCTGGCGGGCAGCGCTGTCTGAGTCATCCTTCATCCCGGTCCAGCATGAAGGCGAACCCGAAGCGCCGCCCGTCGAAGCCTTGCTGACGGAGGACATCCCCAAGGAGATCCCGATCCTTCCGCTGCGCGGCCTGGTGGTGTATCCCCATACTGCCGTGCCGCTGACGATCGGCCAGCCGCGATCGATCAAGCTGGTCGATGAGGTCGCCGGCAGCTCGCGGGTGCTGGGCCTGGTGGCTTCCAAGAACCCCGAGTTGGACCAGCCCGGTCCGGCCGATCTGTACACCTACGGCACCGTGGGAATGATTCAGCGCCTGTTCCGGGCGCCGGACGGGACCATCCGTCTGATCGTCCATGGGTTGACGCGGTTCCGGCTGGAGGAATTCACTTCGCTCGAGCCGTACCTCAAGGCGCGCGTGGCGCTGATGCCGGAGACCGTCGAGGCCGGGCTAGAAATGGAAGCGCAAGTCCGGGCGGCAAAAGATCAGTTTCAGAAGATCGCTGAGCTGGCGCCGGCGCTGCCGCGGGAGATCATCAGCAGCGTCCTGATGCTGGAAGATCCTTTGCACGTTGCATACACCATTACCAACTATCAGCGGATGGAATTGGCTGAGGCCCAGGCTATCCTGGAGGAGGATTCGGCACTCGCCAAGCTCAAGCGGCTGAATTCGTTGCTTGGGCGGGAGGTCGAGGTGCTCTCGCTCGGGCAGCAGATCCAACAGCAAGCGCGGACGGAGATCGAGAAGGTCCAGCGCGAGTATTTCCTGCGCGAGCAGTTGAAGGCGATCCAACGCGAGCTGGGCGAGGGCGATGAGCAGGCTGCCGAGGCCGAGGAGTTCCGGCAGAAGCTGGCCGCAGCCGGGATGCCGGAGGAGGCCGAGAAGCAGGCCCGGCGTGAGCTCGATCGGCTGACGCGTCTGCCGACGGCCGCCGCCGAGTATGGGGTGATCCGGACCTACCTGGATTGGCTGGTCTCCCTGCCGTGGGCCGCCACCACGCAGGACAACCTGGAGCTAGCCCATGCCCGCGCCGTGCTGGATGCGGATCACTACGCCCTGCAGGACGTCAAGCAGCGCATTCTCGAGTACCTCGCCGTCCGCAAACTCCGGCAGGAACGGAAGGCGCAGGACGAGGTGCCCTCGACCGACGAAATCCGCCGAGAGCGCGAGGGCGTGATCCTGTGCTTTGTTGGGCCCCCCGGCGTCGGCAAGACCTCGCTCGGGCGTTCGATTGCCCGAGCCATGAACCGCAAGTTCATCCGAGCATCGCTGGGCGGGGTGCATGACGAAGCGGAGATCCGCGGCCACCGCCGGACCTACATCGGCGCCTTGCCGGGAAGGATCCTGCAGGCGTTGCGCCGGATCGAATCGCGCAACCCGGTGTTCATGCTGGACGAGATCGACAAGCTGGGCCAGGATTTCCGCGGGGATCCCGCCTCGGCGCTGCTGGAGGTGCTCGACCCCGAGCAGAATCGGGAGTTCCGTGACCACTACCTGGAAGTCGCCTTCGACCTGTCTCAGGTGATGTTTATCACCACTGCCAACTGGCTGGAGACGATCCCGGCGCCTCTGCTCGACCGGATGGAGGTCATCCAGATCTCGGGCTATACCGAGTGGGAGAAGATCGCCATCGCCCGCGGCTACCTGGTTCCGCGCCAGCTGCGCGAGAATGGACTGGCGACACCCGAGCTCAGTCTGACCGATGCCGCGCTGGGAGCGATCATCCGGTCGTACACGCGGGAAGCGGGAGTGCGCAACCTCGAGCGCGCGATCGGGCGGGTGGCGCGCAAGGTGGCCACCGAGGTCGCCGAGGGCAAGTCGGTCTCGGTCACGGTCGATGCCAACCAGCTGGCCGCGCATCTCGGCAAGCCCCGCTTCTTCGGCACGGAGGAGCTCGCCGAGCGGACCTCGCTGCCGGGGGTTGCTGCCGGCCTGGCGTGGACACCAGCCGGCGGGGATGTACTGTTCGTCGAGGCCACCGCTATGCCTGGCGGGAAGGACTTCCAGCTCACTGGTTCACTCGGCCAGGTGATGCAGGAGTCGGCGCGCGCCGCCATGTCCTACGTGCGCTCGGTATCCAAGTCGATCGGTATTGCGGACTCGTTCTGGAAGACGCACGACATCCATCTGCATATCCCGGCCGGGGCCCAGCCCAAGGATGGTCCTTCTGCCGGGGTGACCATGGCGGTGGCGCTGGCCTCGCTGGCGACCGGCCGACCGGTCCGGTCGGATGTCGGGATGACCGGCGAGATCACGCTGCGGGGGAAGGTGCTTCCGATCGGAGGCGTGAAAGAGAAGGTCCTGGCAGCCCATCGGGCGGAGCTGCGGCAGGTGATCTTGCCCAAGCGCAACGAGGCCGATCTGGATGACGTGCCAGAGGAGATCCGGCGCCAAATGGACTTCGCCCTCGTCGATACGGTTGGCGAAGTGCTGGATGCCAGCCTCGAAGCCCGCGTTCCGACCCCTCGGAAGCGTACCGCCGGCCGCAGGCCAGGCAGGGGGGTCAAGCGAAATGCAGTCGCGCCCCCGCGGCCGGCCCTTGCGGTGAAAGCCCCCCCCCGGGGGCCAAGGGGCCCAAGCCGCCGCAAGACCTCCTCCGGAGGGCGCAAGGCCTGATGCCCAGCGTGCTGCTCGTCGATGACGACCGGACGATGGTCGGCCTGCTGCACTCGCTGCTCAAACTGGATGGATTCGACGCTATCGACGGTGCAGGGGGAGTCGACTTCGTCGGCACTGCCCGCGCCGTGCGGCCGGATGCCATCCTGATGGATGTATTCCTTTCCGGCAAGGACGGGCTGCAGCTGCTGCGCAGCCTGAAGGCCGATCCGGATACGGCGGGGATCCCGGTGATCATGACCTCGGGCATGGAGATGTCTGAGGAATGCCGTCGGCTGGGGGCGGACGAGTTTCTGCTAAAACCGTACTCGCCCGATACCCTGGTCGAAGTCCTGCGACGTATCACCAATCAGACCAATGAGAACCCAACGCGATGACACGAGGAAGAACCTCCCACCCACGCAAGAAGAGCACAGCTTCTTCCCGCCAATGGCGGGTGATGGATCTGCATGTACATACTTCGGCGTCGGCCGACTACCAGGAGCCAACGGTCACGATGCTAGACCTGCTCAAGCGGGCAAAGGCCCGCGGGCTGGACATCCTGGGGATCGCGGATCACAACACGGTTGCCGGATATCGGAAGATGCGGTCGGAGATCGAGGATCTCGAGCTGCTCGAGAAACTCGGCCGCCTGACCCCTTCGGAGAAGGAGCGCCTGCAGGAGTACCGCGGGCTGTTCTTGAGCCTGCTGGTGCTTCCGGGCTTTGAGTTTACGGCGACCTTCGGTTTCCATGTGCTGGCCCTGTTTCCGCCGGACAAACCGGTGCGCGAACTCGAATACCTGCTACTGAAGCTCAACGTGCCGCCGGACCAACTCGACGTTGGATCGACCACGATCGGTGCGAGCAGCGACGTGCTCACCTGCTACCGCCTGATCGACGAGGCCGAGGGTTTGGTAATCGCGGCCCACGCCAACTCGACGAACGGGGTGGCCATGCGCGGCTTCCCCTTCGGCGGCCAGACCAAGATTGCCTACACCCAGGATCCTCATCTGCATTCCCTCGAAGTGACGGACCTGGGACAGGGCGGCCGACGCTCGTCGGCGGCGTTCTTCCAGGGCACCAAGCCGGAGTACCCGCGGCGGATGCACTGCATCCAGGGCTCGGACTCTCACCGGCTGCGGTCAGATCCTGACAATAAGAAGAACCTCGGGGTGGGGGACCGCTCGACCGAGGTCCTGATCTCCGACCTCAGCTTCGAGGCCTTGCGCGAGCTGTTTCACGGCAACGACTTCGCTCGAACCCGTCCCCACCGCGCGGCCGAGGATGAAGCCTTTGATTTCGTTCAGCAAGCCCGGGAAGAAGGGCCGAGCATCGTTCAGGCATTCCATGAGAGCCTGTCGACGCGGGGCGGCAAACGGTATGCAATCATCGCCGATGTGTGCGCGCTGGCCAATACGAACGGAGGCACCCTCTACGTAGGGATCTCTGCCGATCCGCGCGAACCCCCGGTCGGCGTGCAGAACGCCAAGCAGGCAGTCAAGATCATCGAGCAGGAGATCGCCAAACGCATTACGCCCCCCCTGACCTGCGGGGTCGATCTGCAGGAAACGCTCGGTAAGACCGTGCTGCGAGTGCTCATCCCGAGAGGTCCAGAGTCACCGTACGCCGTCGACGACAACACGGTGTACGTGCGCGAGGAGGTCGACACCGGGGTGGCTGTGCGGGATGAGATCGTGCAGCTTGTGCTGCGCGGCAGCGGCCCGGCGCCGGCGACCCCGGCCGAGGCTGAAGAAGCCCAGCAGGCTCAGGACACGGGCGCTCAGGTGACCCCTCCCCGCACCGGAGTGGAAGTTGTTGGCTTCGAGGAACGTCAGGGGGTGCGCTACTATACGATGCGCGACCTGCGCAACTCGAACATGGTCAAGAACGTGACCATCGCTTCCGCCCGCCGCCTTTGGCACTACGCCATCACCCGTTTCCAGAAGCTGACGGAAGACGTTTCATCCGAAATCCAGTGGACCGGGGAGCTTGGCGTTCTGGGCGATCTGCGCAAGGGCAGAGGCCGCCGGTTCGACCTAGCTCAGCGCACGCCAGAGGGTGTCCGCCTGTACTTCGGCGTGACCGAGGACGGCATCCACGGCGAGTGGAAGCGGGTTGTCGGGGCTGAGGCTGAGTAGTCCGGGCCGAGCGCCGGTGCATACTCTCCGGCCCTACCCTCGGGTTGGCGGCCTGGTTTTGCGGACCGGCGGGTGACTCGCATGTCGTTGCAGCCCCTCGCTCTCAACCTCCGAGACTACCGACATCCCGAGGACTACTCGGCGGTGAAATCGCTCTGGGAGCACTGCGGCCCCGGAGTGCAGCTCTCGCGTTCGGATCTGCCGGCGGAGATCCGGAAGAAGGTCGAGCATGATCCGGATTTGTTTGTCCTGGCCGAGCTGGATGGCGCCGTGATTGGGACGGTGGTCGGCGGATACGATGGCCGCCGGGGACTGATCTACCACTTGGCCGTCGCCCCCGCCTTTCGGCGTCGCGGGCTGGGGCGACGGCTGATGGAGGAGATCGAGGCGCGGCTCAGGCGTCGCGGCTGCCTGAAGAGCTACCTGCTGGTCGCAGATGCCGGCCAGGAGGCACTGGACTTCTACCAGGAACTGGGATGGCAGGCGATGGATGTCACGCTGATGGGCAAGGAGCTGCTGTGAGAGTCGGGATCCTGACGGTGTCTGACCGTTCCTTCCGAGGGGAGCGGCCCGATGCCAGCGGCCCACAGCTCGCCGAACGAGTGCGGGCCCTCGGCTGGCAAGATGTGCATCGGGAGATCGTTCCCGACGAGCAGGCACGGGTTGAGCAGGTGTTGACCGCCTGGGCCGACTCCGGCGAAGTCGACCTGGTCTTGACGACCGGAGGCACCGGCTTTGCCGACCGGGATCGCACGCCGGAAGCGACGCTGCGGGTGGTGGACCGCCTGGCGCCGGGGCTGGCCGAAGCGATGCGCGCCGACAGCTTGTCGCAAACGCCGCACGCCATGCTGTCGCGGGCCGTGGCCGGCATCCGCCAAAGTTGTCTGATTGTCAACCTGCCCGGAAGCCCGAAGGCCGCCTTGGAGAACCTGGCCGCCATCGAGCCGGCTCTGCCGCATGCCATCGCCCTGCTGCGCGATCCCCAGGCTGCCGAGTCCGGCCACGCCCGAACGCCCCGATCCAGGCGGGCCTGACCCCCGCGCCAGGCCGAAGTGAGGCACCGGACCTGGGTCCGAACGTTCGTCTTTGCCGTCTCCTTCGGCTTCAGCCTGCTGCACCATCGGACCGGCCGCTGATCAGACCGCAGACGACCTCGATCATGGGCGTATTCGAGATGGACCCAGCCCAGTTGGGCTAGGTGACGTCCGGTGCCCTGCTGGTCGGCGCGGGCTTGCTTCGGGTGTGGGGGACCTGTCCGACCGGTGGCCCAGGCCCGGCTGTTGGCGCTCTCCGCCTACTTCGTGCCGGGCGACATCGAGGACCTGCGTGCCTCACTCTGGGCGCGGGTGGATGAAGAGCGGGCCTAGCACAGCGAACGGCTTCGTAGTTGACGGCAGCCCCCGGGCGCTGCTGCCCTGGTCGAACACGGATCCTCGGGCCCTCGCACGGGGTCAGGATCGGCGCCGCGATTAGCGTGGCAGCCAGGGGAATGGGCCGTGTGGCCGGCGCAGCGGCTGTGGGGTGTCCTTCAGCCGACCTGCGCATAGGCACCTTGAATGACCTGGCCCCAGTTCTTGGAAGCAAGACCAGGGAGGCGTGGGCAATCTGTGAGACCCTCGCCGGGGGCGGGGCCGACAGGCGTGATCGGGGACCGCGCGCAACCCCCGCCACGGCCTCCCACATTAATCTCTGCGTCTGGCCGTGCGGTGGTCCGGCCAGCGCCCCCACGTAGCCGTCAGGCCCAGCCCCGACGGGTTGCGACCGAGGCCCACCGCCTCTACCCCTTCTGGGCGCAAGCCGGGGAACCCACTTGACAAACCGGGTCCAACTGGTAGACTACTCAGGCCCACCCCCACGGGGGGGGGATGGAGGGGGCTGATGGACAAGCAAGACACGCTGCGCCGACTGAAGTCCGTCGAGGGCCATATCCGGGGAATCGAGCGCATGGTCGAATCGGATGCCTATTGCATCGACCTGATCCGGCAGATCCAGGCTGTCCAGGGCGCCCTCAACAAGATCACAACCAACGTGCTGGACGACCATCTGCGCTCGTGCCTGATCTCGGCCGTCCGCGGGGACGATGCCGATGAACGCGAGCGTGTTCTCGAGGAGATACGCGAAGTCTACGAGATGGCTACCAAGGTCTGAGGACCGAAGGAGGAATCGTGATATCCAAGACGTACGCCGTTCCCAACATCTCCTGTGGCCACTGTGTCCACACGATTACCAGCGAGCTGACCCTGCTCGAGGGAGTCCTTGGGGTGGAGGCCTCGCAGGAGCGAAAGGACGTCAAGATCGAGTTCGACGCCCCGGCGACTGAGGAAGCCATCCGGGCGCTGATGGCCGAGATCAACTACCCGATCGCCGGCTGAGCGGGCTGCAGGGCGGGGGGTAGCGGCGATGAGCGAGGTCCGGCACCTGATCCTGCCGGTGCTCGGCATGACCTGCGCCAACTGCGTCTCGACCGTTGAGCGCAACCTCAAACGCCTCGAGGGGGTTTCCAGCGTCCAGGTCAACCTGGCCTCGGAGCGCGCCAGCGTCGAGTTCGATCCGAAGCGAACCGATGACAAGGCGATCATCGACCGCATCCGCTCGGCTGGCTACGATGTCGCCCTCGGCGAAGCCACGCTGGTGCTGCGCCGCCTGGACGATGACAGCGACGCCCGCAGGCTGGAGAGGCTTCTGGCCGGGCTGTCTGGCGTCGAGGCGGCAGCCGTCAACATAGCCAGCGAGCGGGCGGTCGTCAAGTACGTCCCGACGATCATCAGCCAGCACGAACTTCGGCAAGCCGCCCGGGGCGCGGGCTTCGATGTGCTCGAGGCCGAGGGGTCGCTCGAGGACGTCGAGCAGCAGGCTCGCCAGGCGGAGCTCCGACAGCAGAAGAAGCTGCTGCTCATCGGACTGGCCCTGACGGTGCCCCTGCTGCTGCTCTCAATGGCTCGCGACCTTGGGCTCGTTCCGCACGCCGTCGCCCATGGAGCCGGCTACACCTGGCTGCTGTTCCTTCTGGCGACTCCCGTGCAGTTCTACGTCGGCGGCTCGTACTACGTCGGCGCCTACAAGGCGCTGCGCAATCGGTCGGCCAACATGGATGTCCTGATCGTGATGGGCTCTTCGGCCGCCTATCTGTACTCCCTGCTGATCCTGTTGGGATGGGCCGAGGGCCATGTCTACTTCGAGACCGGGGCGGTGATCATCACCCTGATCCGGCTCGGCAAGTACCTCGAGGCTCGAGCGAAGGGAAAGACGAGCGACGCCATCCGCAAGCTGGTGAGCCTGCAGCCGCCTCGGGCGCGTCTCCTGCGAGGCGGGGTCGAAACCGATATCGACGTCGCCGAGGTGGTGGTTGGCGATGTGCTCGCCGTCCGGCCTGGGGAGAAGATCCCGGTGGACGGCGTGGTGGTCGATGGCCGCTCCTCCGTGGATGAATCGATGCTCACCGGGGAAGCCATGCCCATTGAGAAGAGCGTGGGCGACAAGGTGATCGGGGCAACGCTCAACCGCTCAGGCGCCTTCCGCTTTGAAGCCACCCGCGTGGGCAAGGACACGGCCCTGGCTCAGATTGTCCGGCTGGTCGAGGAGGCGCAGGCGAGCAAGGCACCGGTCCAACGGCTGGCGGACCAGGTGTCGGCGGTGTTTGTGCCGGTGGTGCTGCTGATCGCGCTGCTGACGTTCCTCGCCTGGATGTTCGTCGCCCCGGCAGCCGGCTCCCAGGCTTTCACGCGCGCTTTGATGAACAGCATCGCCGTCTTGGTCGTGGCCTGCCCCTGCGCCCTGGGGCTGGCGACGCCGACGGCGGTGATGGTCGGGACCGGAAGGGCGGCCAGCTATGGCATCCTGTTCAAGTCGAGCGAGGCTCTGGAGCGGGCCGGTAAGGTGCAAGCCGTTATCCTGGACAAGACGGGTACCCTGACCCGCGGCCAGCCGAGCGTGACGGACGTGGAGGTGGCTGAAGACTTCGGCAGCCGGGAAGACTTGCTGCGCCTGGCGGGCTCGGCCGAGGCAGCCTCTGAGCATCCTCTGGGGGAGGCGATCGTGGCCGCCGCCCGCTCCGAAGGGATGCATCTGGCGAGGCCGGACCGCTTCCAGGCGGTCGCCGGAGGCGGAGTGCAGGCCGAGGTCGAGGGTCGGCAGGTGCTGGTTGGCGCTGGGCGTTGGCTGGCTGAGGCGGGGATTGGGCCGGGCGAGATGGGGCCGGCGTACGAGCGACTGCAGTCCGAAGCGAAGACGACGGTAGGCGTGGCCATCGACGGCCGCCTGGCTGGCGTGTTGGGGATTGCCGATACCCTGAAGGAGGGCGCAGCGGAAGCCGTCGGCGAGCTGCGGGCCCTGGGGGTCAGCGTGGCAATGCTTACCGGCGACAACCGGGCCACGGCGGAGGCGGTTGGGCGAATGGCAGGGATCGACCAGGTGATTCCCGAGGTGCTTCCGGGGGAAAAGGCGGACGAGGTGCGACGGCTGCAGGCGCGCGGCGAAAGTGTGGCCATGGTCGGCGATGGGGTCAACGATGCTCCGGCCCTGGCGCAGGCGGATGTGGGGATCGCCATCGGCACCGGGACGGATGTGGCCATCGCCTCCGCTCAGGTGACGCTGATCGGCGGCAGCCTGCAGGGTGTGCCGAGGGCAATCCAGGTCTCGCGGGGCACCCTGCGCACGATCCGTCAGAACCTATTCTGGGCGTTCATTTACAACGTCCTGCTGATTCCGGCAGCCGCCCTTGGACTCATGAGCCCGATCCTGGCCGCTGGCGCCATGGCCTTCAGTTCGGTGTTCGTCGTCACAAATAGCCTGCGATTGCGCGGCCTCAAGTTGGGATGAGAAGCCCAGCCTGTTCCGGCAGAACCATGGTGTTGCCGTCGTCTAGAAGCCAATGATGCGCAGGCGTCAGGTGAGGATAGAATGGGCCCGGCGGCCGGTTGACCGGGGAAAGGCTGGATGGACATTTCCAATGTAACAATCTGGCTGGCGCTGCTCGCAGGGCTGGCCTCATTCTTGTCACCCTGCGTGCTGGCCCTGGTTCCGGCCTACCTCGGCTACCTGGGAGGGGTCTCGGTCTCACCGGAAGGGGTCGTCGTCCGCAACCGGTGGACGACCTTTTCCCACGGCTTGGCCTTCGTTCTGGGCTTCAGCGTGGTGTTCGTGTTGCTCGGTGCAGCGGCCTCGCTGGCCGGGGCCTTGCTCTACGACTTGCGAACGTGGCTGGCGCGGGTTGGCGGTCTGGTGGTGATCATCTTTGGGCTGCACACCATGGGCGTGATCCACATCCCATTCCTGAACTACGACACCCGCCGACAAGTGGCACCGGACCGGCGCTATGGGTACCTGTCGTCGGCCATGATGGGCGTGTTCTTCTCCGCCGGCTGGGCACCGTGCGTCGGGCCCGTGCTGGGGGCCGTATTGACCCTGGCCCTGAGCTCGGCAGCCCTAGGCCAGGGCGTTATCCTGCTTTCTGCCTACTCCGTCGGCCTGGCAATCCCGTTCCTGATGGCGGCGCTGGGCGTGGGGCGCATCGCCGAGCTGATGCGACGGCATGGTACTGCCGTCCGCTACGTTGCCTTTGTTTCGGGCGCCCTAATGGTCGTGGTCGGGGTGCTGCTCCTCACCGGCACGCTCGGGCGCTTGGCGCGCTTCGGTTTCTTCGTGGACTTCGGGCTGTAAGCGACCACCTTGTCCCCAAAGGCATCCGCTCCCTGGCTGCTGCTTGCCAGCGCCGTCCTCTTCGGCCTGGGAATCGGGCTGGTCGTGTTCCTCGGATTCCCGGCGGCGCCAGAGCCGCCACCGGCGGGGCTGGCGCCATCTGGGCCGGGACCGGCGCCGGTTGTCGGGGCCCCGGCACCGGACTTCACCCTCGAAACATTGGATGGCCGCTCCGTCTCGCTTTCCGACTACCGCGGCCAGGTCGTGCTCCTGAACTTCTGGGCCACGTGGTGTGGGCCGTGCAAGCTGGAAATGCCGTCGTTGGAACGGGCCCAGCAGTCGGCGGGTGCGAAAGGGTTCCAGGTGCTGGCCGTCAATTTCGATGAGTCCGAGGCCGATGTGCAGGGTTTCCAAGACGAACTAGGGTTGTCCTTCCCGCTGTTGCTCGATCCCGGAGCCGTCGTCCAGCGGCTGTATAGGGTTCTGGGCTACCCAACCAGCTACTGGATCGACCGGGACGGGACAGTCGCGGCGGTGCACATTGGTATGATGTCGGAGCGCCAGCTGGCGGACTATCTGCAGGAAATGGGGTTGGAAGCATGATGCGAGTCGTCCTGTACACCCGCCCGGAGTGCAACTTGTGTGATGAGGTGCGGGGCACCCTCGAGCGTCTGCAAGCCGAATACCCCCACCAGCTGGTTGAAGTCGATATCGATTCGGAGCCGGCTCTGCAGCAGAAGTACGCCGAGGCCATCCCGGTCGTGCTGGTAGGACCGTATACGCTGCGGGCTCCGATCGGCGAGACGGACTTGCGGGTGACGCTGGCAGCGGCGGGGGCCAGTGCCCAGTCGGACACTCCACGCTCAGGGTTCGAGCAGCGGATCGCCCTGGGTGTGAACCGGTCTATCTTGTCCTTCACCCGGCATTGGCTGGCGGTCTTCAACCTGGTGGTGTTGGTATTCGTCGGCCTGCCGTTCCTGGCGCCGGCTCTGATGAAGGCCGGCGCAACCGGACCCGCCCGCGTGATCTATACAATCTATTCGCCGCTCTGTCACCAGCTCGCCTTCCGCTCATGGTTCTTGTTCGGCGAACAAGCGGCCTACCCGCGCCAGCTGGCCGGGATGCCGGTCACTAGCTACGGCGAGGCAACCGGCCTCGATGAATACGACTACCTTGCTGCCAAGCAGTTCGTGGGCAACGAACAGGTGGGCTACAAGGTCGCCTTCTGCCAGCGGGACATCGCCATCTATGCCGGGATTCTGCTCGGGGGATTGGGCTTCGCGCTGGTGCGCGGCCGGCTGCGGCCGCCGTCGATGATGGTCTGGGTGCTGGTGGGGATTGTCCCGTTGGCCCTGGACGGGTTCTCGCAGTTGCTTTCGGCGATTCCCGGATTCCCGTTTCCTCCGAGGGAGAGCACGCCGCTGCTGAGAACGATCACCGGCCTGCTCTTCGGCCTCAGCTGCGTATGGCTGGCGTATCCGCATGCCGAGGAGGCCATGGCTGAGGCCCGCGGGGAACTTGTGACCAAGCTCAGCGGCCGGGACAAGAGCCTGGATGCCCCGCCGACGGATGACCGAGTGGTAGACTAGCCAAATGCCCTTCCGGCAGGTCGGCGACCTCCGTTACCTCGAATTCGACATCCTGCGCTTTCCCCGCCTTGCCCATGGCGTTTTCACCCGTCTGGGTGGAAGCAGCCCGGCACCTTGGGATTCCCTCAACCTGGGAAGTACGGTTGGCGATGCCCTTGAGAACGTGCAGGCCAACCGGGGGCTGATCCTGCGCACCATCGGCCGGGCGGAAGACAGCCTTCACGAGGTGTGGCAAACTCACTCCAACCAGGTGGTTCTAGTTAGGGCGCCGAGGGCCGGGGCGCCCCTCGTTCAGGCAGACGCCATGATCACGAGCTCACCCCACGTCACGCTGCTGATGCGCTTTGCGGACTGCATTCCGATCCTGTTGTATGACCCGGTCCGGCATGCTGCCGGGATCGCCCATGCCGGCTGGCTGGGGACGGTGCGCAAGACGGCGCTGGAAACCGTGAGGGCCATGGCCGCCCAATTTGGCAGCCGGCCCCGAGAGATCCGAGCGGCCCTCGGCCCGGCAATCGGTGTGGACCACTTTCCCATCGGCGCGGAAGTTGAGCAGCAGTTCCAGGAGGCCTTCGGCGCCGAGAGCGCTCGGCATCTCAAGCCTTACAATGGCGCCATCCACTTGGACCTTGGCTCAGCCAACCGTTGGCTGCTTGAGTCTGAGGGGGTGGTTGACATCGAGGAGTCAGGCCTGTGCACCGCATGTCACCTGTCGGATTGGTACTCTCACCGGGGTGAGGCAGGACGCACGGGTCGCTTTGGCGCATTGATCGGCCTGAGGTAGTTGCGGATGCATGGGGCTTCGCAAGACCGGGCGATCTGGGACCGGCTAGATCAAGTCAGAGAGCGTATCGAGGCGGCGTGCGCCCGCTGCGGGCGGATGCCGGATCAGGTGCGGCTGTTAGTCGTCAGCAAGGGCCGCGGCCTGGCGGCGATCCGGGCCGTGCATGAGGCCGGAGTGCGGGATTTCGGCGAGAACCGGATTGAAGAAGCAGGTCCCAAGATCGATGGGCTGCGCGGGCTGGAGGGAGTCCGCTGGCACATGATCGGACATGTGCAAAGCCGCAAGGCGCAGTCGGTGGTCGGCCAGTTCTTCCTCATACACTCCGTCGATCGCATGAAGCTTGCCACTCGCCTGGATCGCTTCGCAGGCCTTGGACAGCCGCGCCTGGCTGCGCTGCTGGAGTGCAACGTCTCCGGCGAGAGCACGAAAGAGGGTTGGGAGCAGTCTGAGCCAACGGCGTGGGCCGAAACGACGAGGGAACTGGTGCAGGTGGCGGGCTTACAGGGGTTGGATGTTCGCGGGCTGATGACGATGGCGCCCCTGTCAGACGACCCGGAGGCATCCCGCCCGAGCTTTCAGCGGCTATCCAGACTGGCCGAATTCCTGGAAGGCATTTTGCCTGGCCGTTGGGGGGAGCTCTCGATGGGCATGACCGACGACTTCGAAGTCGCCATCGAAGAGGGGGCAACCTGCGTCCGGATTGGCCGGGCTATCTTTGGGGAAGCCAGCTAGCCTCAAGCAAGTTCGAGCAGGGAGGGCGGGGTGACAATGCTCAGGACGGAGGGCGAACAGGGATGCTGAGGGCGGAGGACTTCATCCGGCTGCTGGCCAGCCTGATAACGATTCTGGTGTTTGTCGATATCCTTGTGCATTTCGTGCTCGACGCCTATCATCCCGTTCGCCGGGCCCTCGACCGTCTGGTCGAGCCTATGTTGGCGCCGATCCGGCGTTTGATGCCGCAGACCGGAATGTGGGACTTGAGCCCGATTGTCCTGCTCCTGCTCGTCCAGGTCGTGGAATACATTCTGCTGCGCCTCCTGGCTAGCTGATGGGAGGGGAGATGCGCAAGTTCAAGCTTCACAGCGGGGTCAGTGGGACGGCGCTCACCATCCGGGTGACGCCGCGGGCTCGGAGGACTGAGGTCGCCGGGATGCTCGAGGACGGCACAATCCGGATCCGGGTCGCAGCCCCGCCGGTCGAAGGCAAAGCCAACGAGGAACTTCTGGACTTCCTCTCCAAGGCGCTTCGCATCCGCCGCAACCGGATCGAAGTCATCGTCGGTGAGAAGGGACTCGACAAGCTGGTCTCGATCCGGGATCTGACGCCCGGCCAGGCCCACGCCCGGCTGTCGGCTTTGCTGGAGAAGAGTCAGGAAGACGGCTGAGGCCGGGCAGCGGACCGCAGCCCGCGCTCCCACTCAGCGCCAACCGTCGGGGCGAGGGGCGAAAAGACGATCTAGCAGGCTGCAGAAGAATCCTCACGATAGAAGAGGAATTGGCATAGGTTGGGGTTTGGGCGAAGCCCAAACCCCAACCTATGCCGTTTTCTCCTTGTTGATGTACGTTCTTCCGCAGGCTCCTAAAGGGATACAGGCGTCCCCCGATCCCTCCGGCCATTTCCCATTTCAGTGCTGTTGGGTATAGTCGGCCCACCCCCAATTCCCAGCGGCTGCGGATATGCCTACGGGGGCGGAACCTCGTCCCCTCTCGATGAGCCGGGCGCGGCCTGCCGCCACAGGGCCTCGTAGGCGGCATCCCGCAGGTGCGGGTCCCCACTATTCATGGCGCGCTCAATCTCAAGGCCGAACTCGCCATGGCTGACCCATCCCGCCAATTCCAGCCCGGCGATGCTTTCGTCGAGTGAGCTGGAGGTTATGGCACGCCGTAGCATCTCCTGAGAGGACTTGCCGGGTGCGATGCCCAGCCCTTCCCGGGCGGCGAAGGCCACCAGCCATGGGATCTCCGAGAGTTCCTGCGCTGGCGGATTGATCTTCCACGGCGGTCGTCGCCGGCGCTCGACGACCTCCGAGGCGGCACCTCGGACCACCCACTCGCTGTCTTCCACCTGGCATTTCTCCAGCATCTCCAGCGCCCAAGGCTCCGGGACGCGCGCCAGCCCGAACACCGCCGCCCGACGCGTGTTGCCGTTGTCCACCGCCATCGCATCGCGCAGCATGTTGAAGCCCTCTTCGGGCTGGCAGGCCAGTGCCTCGGCGGCGGCCAGTTGAAGCGCCGCCTCCCCGCCGAGCAGGACGTGTCCGAGCCCCTCCAGCGCGGGGTCCGTGCCGGTGGCCCCCAGCGCCAGGCAGGCTGCCTGGCGGACCAGCAGGCTGCGGTCCGTGTTGGCGATCTTGATCAGCGTCTTGACAGTTTCCTCATCCCCCAGACCGCCCATGCCCAGCGCGCCCAGTAGGCGGGTGTTCTCGGCTGCGGCCTCCGCCATCCGCCGGAACAGGATGGCTACGGAAGACTCGTACGATGCCGCCAGAGCATGAACACACCGCAGCCGCAGGCCGTAGGGCTGGGTGTCCTTCTGGGCTATTGCGGCCAGGCCGCGCAGGACATTGGCTCGCCATGTGGCCTTGGCCGGAGCATCCGGCAGCCAGCGAGCACAGGCGAGCAGGTTGAGGCTAAGCGGGTCGTACTCTGCCTGCAGACGCTCCTCGACGATGGGTGCAACGTCGCCGCTGGCGGCGTACCAGCGCAGAGCATACTCCGCCGGAAGCCAGAAGTCGGCGGGCGCGGCAGGTGCGATGCCGGTGTCGGCCAGTCCCCGCCCAGCCAGGTAGGCTCCCAGGACCGGGAAGGTGAAAGACAAGCGCCCAGCCGGGCGCCGTTCGATCATCCCGCCATCGACGAGGGATCCGATGGAAGTCCCTCGCCGCAGCATCCGCTCGGTGAAGGCACCACTACCTTCAGCGATCCAACCTGTGGCGCAGGCTTCCGCCGACTGGCGGTCTGCGCCGGACAGGAGGCGATCGAGGTAGACGTCGAGGGCATCCATGGTGCCGGGGCCGCGGGCGTCGCCGGCATAGGCCGCCCAGGCTCGGGCGACCGCCTCCGCCGGGGTTCGACCACGCGAGGCGCCCGCCAGCCACCCATTCAGGAGCGCCGGATCGATGTCTCCCATTCCCTTCTTCGCCGGCGCTTCCTTCCCGGCTTTCAGCCAGGCGGCCGACCACTTATTGAAGAACGTGCGCAGGTCGTATTCCGTCCAGGGAAGGATCGCCAGCGGCGCCAGACCCGCAGCCGCCAGGCCGTCGTAGCCAACCGCAGGCCCGGCGGCCACGATCCGGTTGCCTGGGTAGGCACGCAGCAGCGCCGCAATGAAGGTGGCAAACGGGGGGAGCTGCGCCTCCGGGAACTCGTCCAGTCCGTCAAGCAGCAGGATGGCTTTTCCCTGTCGGTAGGCCTGGCGGAGCATGTTCGGCATGCGCGAGACCATGCCGGCCGACACGGACTGCTGGCTGGCCTGAACCAGCGCTTCAAGCGGGTCCTTGCCAGTGAGGTAGTCCGGGCGGAAATCGGCGGCATGCACCAGGAGTGGAAGAAACCCCTCGGCACTGCGCTGGATGGTCAGGATGGCGGCATAGGCCAGGGCGGTCGACTTGCCACTGCCCAGGTCCCCGGTGATGAGGACGGACTTGCCGGTCGCCAGCAGTTCGCCAACCGTCAGGCTGGGTGCGGCGTACAGGCCGGAGAGGTACGTCCAATCCGATAGGTTCGGCAGCACGGCCAGGGATGTCTCAGGGATCGGCTCGGTCTGCTGGGGGTCGGTCGGGAAGGGAGGCGCCAGCAGACGTGGCACAACCGCGATTTGCTCGAGCCCAAACAGGGCCCGCGCCATGTGCATTCGTCCGGCCCGCGCCGACAGCTCTGCCCGGTACTTGACGACGGCTCCGCTGGTCAGGCTGTCGAGCATCTTCACAACCTGCAGTCGGAGCCAGCCGGTTCCACGGGAGATGTGGGGCAGGGCGCGCAGAATCAGCAACAAGAACAGCATTCCCAGCAGCAAGCCCGCGATGAACTCCGGCAGATCAAACCTGAAGCCGAAAATCCCTGTCAGCATGGGGCACTATCCTGCGTATAGGATTCGATTGCACTGGCGGCAGCGGACGAGCTCAGGGCTGCTGCGGACGGTCTGTATGATCGAGGGGGCGACCGCCAGCCCGCAGGCAGCGCAGCTGGCGTCCAGGACTTCGGCGACGGCGGTCCCGCCGTAGGACCGGCGCAGCGATTCATACAACGCCAGGTCGGGCGCGGGGATGCTGGCCATGGTCGCCTCGCGTTCCCCCTCAAGCCGTTCCATCTGCCGGGCAAGGGCGGTGAGCGAGCCTTCCAGCGCCTGACGAGCCTGGGACCACGCGGCTTCCCCCGAGTCCAGGTCCGACTGTGCCAGACCGTGCCCATTCTCGGCGCCCTCGAGGCCGAGCATGATATCCAGCAGCCGGTTTTCGAGGATGGTCAGGTGGCGGTGAAGAGCGTCGGATTCTTGCTGCAGGTCTGCCAACTCTTTCGGGTTGCGTACGCTGCCCCCGTAGAGGGCAGCCTCGGTAGCCTCGATCTTGGCTCGCAGCACCAGCACTTCATTCTCGGCCTGGGCATTGGCGGTCTGGGCTGCCTGAAGTTCGGCTACAGCCGTCCGCAGGCTGCCGCGACGCGAGCCAAGCCCACCGGCCGTGGCGAGTTCGGCCTCAATCGCTGCTTGCCGCGATCGCAGCCCGTCAAGTTCTTTGTCCTGGCGCTGCAGGCGAAACAGGCTGGATGCACGGCTCATACCTGGATTATAGATAAAGTGAGTCGAGTGCCGCAAGCGCGGGTTGGCGCGCCCACTAGCTGGACGTACAATTCGCAGGATGTCCCTCGGTCGGGATCGCAGGCTGGCGGCCGGCCTGGCGATTGGCGTCTCCCTTCTGACGCTGGTCCCATTCTTCGTCGCGAGTCGAACTACCCCACCCGGCTGGGTGTTCTCCGGCTTCATGCTCAACCCCTACGACGGGTTCAGCTATCTGGCGAAGATGCGCCAGGGGTTGGAAGGGAACTGGCAATTCGTCCTGCCGTATACGGCCCAGCCCGGCAGCCCGTCGTTTCTCTTCGTCTACTACCTGGGGTTGGGGCACCTCGCCCGACTGGGGAACCTCCCGTTGGGGAAAACGTTCCATGCCGCCAGGGTCTTGGGTGGGACGGTGATGTACCTCTCGATCTACGGGTTTCTCGAGCACCTGGCATTGACGCGGGCCGCCCGCTGGTCCGCCTTTGCGCTGGTTCTGGGTGTGAGCGGTTTCGGGTGGATCGGCGTGTCCTTGGGTCTGGCAGCCAGCGATTTGCTGATCCCGGAGTCCATCCCTTGGCTGTCGACATTGGTCAATCCGCACTTCCCGCTGGCTGTGGCAGGCCTGACGCTTGGTTTTCTGGCTGCTCTGTCTCGGGGGGCGGTGTGGAGGGCAGGCGGCCTGGCCGCGATGGCAGGTCTCCTCCTTGGAATGGTCCAGCCGTTTGTCCTGGCCACGCTGTGGTGCGTCCTGGGGACTTGGGCGGTCGTGGAGCAGGTCCTGCAGTGGC
>JALHUE010000166.1 GCA_022866145.1 Anaerolineales bacterium
ACCGCGTGGGCTTCCTGCTGGGCGGGGAGCTGGTCGAAGTGCAGCCAAGCGAGGCCTTCTTCTCGTCGCCGGAAGATCCACGTTCCGCGGCATTTGTCAGCGGCGAGATGACGTACTGAAAGCGAGGCACTTCATGAGTATATTCAGCAAGAAGAAACAGAACCGTTTCATCGAACTGTTGATCAAACAGGCGGAGTACTCCTTCGAGGGCATGCAGACCCTGCAGGAGTATGTGCGTGGACCCGATCCGGCGTTGGCCCAGCAGGTTTCCGACATCGAGGGTCACGCCGACGAGGTCCGCCGGATCCTGATCGATGAGCTGAACCGGACGTTCGTCACCCCGCTGGATCGGGAGGACATCTTCGCCCTTTCGCTGGCCATCGACGACATCTTGGACTACGCCTTCACGACGGTCGAAGAGATGGCGCTGCTTGGTATTCAGCCCAACCCGTTTCTCGAGCGCATGGTGTCGCTGCTGACCGACGCCGCGCGTGAGATCCACAATGCTGTGATGCGGCTGGAAGATCATCCCAACGTGGCGAACGATCACGCAGTACGGGCGAAGGCGCTGGAGAATCGGATGGAGGCGGTTTACCGCGAGGCCGTGGCGGATCTCTTCGCCGGCCCGCGCGATATCGACCACCTGGTCGAGATGCTGAAGCTGCGCGAGATCTACCGCCACCTATCGAATGCGGCGGACCGCGGGGACGAGGCGGCCAACGTCATCGGAGACATTGTCGTCAAGAAGATGTAACTCCCGGGTCGGGTGTGCCGAAGTTCCCGTTCGGCCCCAGAGCCTGGGGAACATGACGGCGAATGCAGCCGGGGGGTGCTCGTACCCCGCATCTCTGTGCCGGCATGCTCGTGGTCTGCCGCGAGGCGGGGTTCACTCCGGATCTCCAGCCGCCAGCCGATCGAGCTTGACGCCAACCTCCCGCCACTGAATCTTGGACAGCCCGAGTTTCTGGCGAATCTGGTCGCGGTCGACGCTGTCCCGGATGTCTCCCAGGGCGCTTGTCCATCGGCACATGTTGAATGACAGGTGTTTCTCCAAGCCGGCGGCTTCGCCAATATCCTCCAGCAGATACTCCAGCCGCCGCGGCGAATACGGGAACACGCGGTCACGCGGGGCGTACTGGCTGAGGTATTCGCGGTAAGCCTTGGCCCACGCCTCATCCAGGCGGAGCTTGCGCTCACGATACCGTTTGCGGACCTCGCCGTAGCGGACGAACAGCGTCGGCCCTTCGCTGGCTGTCAGGTCAATATGGTTGAGGTGGATCGTCAGGCATTCGTTCTTCTTGATCCCGGTCTGAAGTAAGAGGCTGAGGAGCGTGAAGGGGCGGGCGTCCGGCTTGTCCGCCTGCCGCCAGGCGGCCGCCGCATCCAGCGCTGCCTGCACCTCGTCCGGACTCAAGACTTGAGGCAGGGGGCTGAGGACGGTCTGCTGCGGGATGGGCGCAGCCGGATCCTCGTCCAACACCCCGGCCTCGATCAACCAGCGGAAGAATGCCTTGACCGAGGTCACGCGGCGTGCATACGTCTTGGGGCTGCACGGCGCCTTGCGCCTGTGGAGCATCCAGTCCAGGAAATTGCGGATGTCATGGGTGGCGACCGCGCCGACCGGTGTCCCGCCGCCCACGAACTTGGCCAGAAGACGCAGGTCGGCCGTGAAGGCCTTGACAGTGTGAATCGACCGGCCGCTGCTTTCCAGCGCTTCCCCCCAAGCATTGACGGCGGCGCTGATGGCGGTGTCCCGCCGCACCGGACCCGCCGGGGGGGGAGCCTGCGCCGGTCCCGACGGTCTGGAGAAGAGCGGCAGTTCTTCGCCGCGCTCGGGCGGCGAAAGGCGGCTCGCTTCCTTGCGTGTAGTCATATCCAGGAAATCGTATGCGGGACGTACGGAAATGTCAACCGTCGCTGGCCGACTGCCGGCGGGTTGGATCGAAGCACGGGTTGTAGTCGTCGGCCACGATCAGGCGGAAGCGAGCCCTCGCCGCCGGCTCTGGCGCGGCGCGCACACGCGAGTCGTCGAGTCCCAGCACCTGCAGGAGCGCCTGGACAGCCGAATCATTTCCGGGTTGAAGCTCAAGCAGCAAGGTAGGGCCATCGGATGGCTCCGCGGAGGAGCCGCTGAAGGTGGGAACCCCGGCGTAGGCCAGCCGCTCGGCAGCCAGCTCCACCCAACCCGGCTGCCGGCTGGCATCGACCACCTCGACCTGCACCCCATCCAACGAGCCCGCCATCGACCAGGCCTCGTCCGAGAACGTGCGCTCCAGCAGGGCCCGGAGGGCATCGGGTTTAGGAACCAGCACGGCCGCGCCGGACGTCGGGACTCGGAAGTCCTCCACCTGCTCCCGCCCAATGAACCGGCTGCGCACCGAGGCCGGACCGATGTCTGCCGCCAGTGGAGCCAAGTTGAGCAAGTCGTTGAGTGTGAGATCGGTTGAGGCGTGCCGAGACAGCGTCTGGAACATCGACGGGATCCGGGTCACGAGGTTCGTGTCTCGGAGGTGGCGGTACACGGCGCGCAGCACTTCCTGCTGGCGGCGGGAACGGTCGAAATCCGATGAGCGGGCACGGGCGCGGGAATACCACAATGCCTGCGCCCCATCCATGGCCACCGGACCGGTCGGAACCGTGAACAGCTCCCAGCTGTCCTGCTTCTCGGGGGGCGCCTCCGGCGATTTCAAGCGCCAATCCGTGTACGAACAGGCGACCAGCACCTCGACGCCGCCCAGCGCGTCGACCAGGTCTTCGAAACCCTGCATCTCGACCCGCACATAGCGGTCCACCGGGATTCCGAGGTTGTACTGGATGGAGTCACGGAGCAAGCCCATTCCGCCGCCCGGATAGTCTCGGTTCTCGCCGATGCCAAACGAGGTGTTGATGCGCTGCATGCCCTGCCCGGGAAGGTACACCCAGAGATCGCGTGGGATGGAGAGTACGACGGCCTGCTTCCCAACGGGGTCGAGCGACACCAGGATCAGGACGTCATCGCGAAACTCATTCCCGGCCCGGCGATCGGATCCGAGCAGCAGGACATTGGTGACCTGCTGCCCGAAGGGGATCGGGTCCGCCGGCGGTGGGATCTGCTCTCCGGCAGCCGGGGTCAGCCGGACCGCCCGTGCCGTCGGAGCGGGCGCCACGCCGTCGGTCGCTTGCGGGATAGGGGTGCGGGCGGACGGGAAGAACGGTGTGTGAAACGACTGAATGGCAGGAGGGCTGATTGCAGGTGGCGAGGGGGGGAGTTCCGTCCGTTGGGGCACCATGCTCGGTGCCCCAGCGCAGCCCGAAGCGATCAGCGCCGTGCCTAGAACCAGTCCCGAAGCCCGGGCCCACCGGCTCACGAAGGCAGAGCCGCCTCCAGCATCGCCTGGATGGCGTCCCGGTTCGGCAGCAGGACAGAGGCACCGCTCAGGGGAACGCGCCAGCCTGTGGCCATGCTGGTGTCGATCGAGAACCTCCGAATACGCGCCGGATCGCCGGAGACGGCGGTGGCCACAGGCAATAGATCGAGCAGATCGTTCAGGCCCAAGTCGGTCTGCACCAGCGTCGAGAGCTGCGCGTGCAGCTCCGGCAACCGCGCCAGCCCGTTCAAACTGACGACCCGCTGGAAGAGCGCAATCAGGACTTCCTGCTGACGGCGCAGCCGATCGAAATCACTGGAGGCCTTACGCATACGAACGTAGCACAGCGCCTTGAAGCCGTCCATGTGAACCGTTCCCGGCGAGTAGTTGTGATAGTACCCTCCGCACTCGTCGTACAAGTAGCCGCCGACCTGTACATCGATCCCGCCGAGCAGGTCGACGCCCTGGATGAATCCCGTGAAATTGCCGCGCGCCATGTGGCTCGGCCGGATCCCGAAGTTGTAGGCAATCGTGTCATACAGCATCGGCAGACCGCCGCGGATCTCGGCGGTGTTGACCCGGTCGACCCGCCAGCCCGGGATGTAAACGTACAGATCTCGAGGCACCGAAATCAAGGTGACACGACCGGCGGTCCGATCGACCACGGCGATCATGATCGTATCGTTCCGCCCGATGCTCTCGTTGGGTCGGGCGTCGGATCCCAGCAGCAGAATCACATCGGCGCCCGGGGGAAGCTCGAAGGCTGGCATCGGGGGTGGGATCTCGATGGCGGAGACTTCGACCGGCCCGGCGAAGGATCCCCACGGATTGGAAGGGGTGGCGGTTGCCGGCGGCGGGGCCGCCGTTGCCGTCGTGTCGGGCGTGGCAGAAGGCGCCAGCGGATAGAACGGTGTGGGCGTGCTGGCGGAATCGACCAGCACGCCCTGGGCGCCCGTGATGGACGCCACAGGCAGCGTTCCCGAGTTGCAGGCCACTCCTAGGACGATCCAGCATGCGGCGACCGCTGAGAATGCCCGCCGTCTTGCGCGCCACTGCATGCGACCGGTGCCTCCTTCGCTCATGCTGCGCTCAGCCTGCCTGCCGTTTCGCAGCCGATCGTTCCTCGGACCTGATCGGCCGGTCCGGGGTTCTCGCTTCACCAGGAGCCAAAGGCAGAAGCGCAGTATACGTTGTTCCGTATCCCGGGCGGCTGTCGACCCAAACCCGGCCGCCGATTGCATCGCACAGGCGTTTGACCAGGGGCAGCCCGACCCCGCCATCCTGGATGCCCGTTGGCCGCCGGGCGGCGGCGGAGATTTGCGGCTCAAACACCATCCCCAGGTGCTCGCTGGCAATTCCCGGGCCGCGATCCGCCACTTCCAGCATCACGTAGCTGGCGCCGGCGTCGCGAATCACGTGGGCCGTCACGGTCAAATCTTCCCCGTCCGGTGTAACAGCCACGGCGTTGGCCAGCAAGTTGTCAAGCAGCTGCTCCAGGACGGAGGGCTCCGCCCGCAGGACAGGGATGCGCTCGGGCAGATCCAGCTGGAGCCGGAGATTGTGCTCCCGTAGGGCACCGGTGTAGCGCGAAATGACCTGCTGCAGGCAAGTGTCGAGAACCGCCCACTCGCCTTGGTCCTCCAGCGCCTCCGATCCTGGCGCCAATCGATCGCGCAGTTCTTGGGCGAGCGCCTGGGAACGAAGCAATCCGCCATGCAGGCGCTCCAGATACTTGCGCTGGATCGAGGTCAATGCGCCGGCCACATCGTCCAGCATCAGGCTGCTGTAGCTGGAGGCCGAGCGCAGGCCTTGCTCAAGGCGGGACGAGAGCGGACGCAAGGCGGTTGCTTGCTCCTGGGCCGAGGAGTGCGCCTGTTGTGCGGCCGTGAGCAATGCCAATTGCGAGCGAGCTTCCGCCAGTTCCTGCAGCACCATCACCAACTCGTCGGATGGCTGGTCGGCAGACTGCGGCCGATCCTTCCAGGCACGGGCGGCTGAAAAGGCGGCGTTGGCTGCAAGAGCGGGGGGTGATCCGGCGCCCGCTATCTCACGCTCCGGAGTAGGGCGAAGCTGGAGCTGGGCAAACCGATCCGCCAGCAGGATGCACAGGCGCTCCAACTGCGCTTTCTCCTCCGTCGACCACCTGCGCTGGGCGAAAGGAGAGAACAACAACAGTCCGGCCTGCAGCGCCTCGCCCGAAAGGATCGGAAGCAAGAGAAGGGTGCCGGATTCGTAGGCTTCCATCTCGTCCATCAAGCCTTCGAGATCGGGAGGCTTGGGATCCTCAAACACCTCCAGAATCCGGCGCTCGACCAGAGCTTCCTGGATGGCGGGATAAGCCGTGCCGTTCATGGCGAATCCGGGCAGTGGACGCTCGCGAATGTGGTCGTACCCCTTGGCGGCGGAGAACCGTCCCCGGTCGTCTGGAGGGGAAAGCAGAAGGACGAACTCGACCCGGGTCGCCAGGGCTGTGGCTCTCACAACGGCGTCCGCCAGATCGCCTATCGAATCCGCTTGCATCAGATAAGCGAAGTCCATCGCCGCCTTCAGCGTGTGCTCGGGCGATGCGGTGCTCGCAGGCGAGAGCGGCGCTGGCGGGGCGGCAGGCTGCGGGAGGAAATCAGCAACGAGGAACAGGCTGAAGAAGATCATCGCCGCCAGCAAGGCGAACGGGCCAGGAGGCCAGTAGGCGCGGGCGATTGCCAGGTCGAGGAACACGGCTATCCCGATGCCTCCGGCAGCTGCCGAGAACCAGGGCCAGCCTGCAGGACGACGGACGACAAGCAACGCGCAGGCCGTCCCCGAGACCGCCAGCGCCAGCACCAGCGTGAGAACCAGCAGCCATGCGGGCGGTGAGCACGTTGCGGCCGGCCATGCCGCCGGCAGGCAGCCTGCCGACCCGGCGTTCCAGCTGGTCCAGGAGTAGCCCAGCCCCACCAGCAGGCATAGGCCTACGGCGGCAAGCACCGAGACCCGCCCGCGGCGTGGCAGGACAGGCAAGCATGCAATGCCCAGCAGAAGAATCCAGGAGAGCATGTCGGCTGTCCAGCGCAGCGGGGGCGTGAACACAGGGGGGGAGTCGGCGGCCAGCGCCAAGGCGGCGTAGCCCAGGGCGGCGAGCTGGACGCCGACGACGGCGGCGCTGGCGAACAGCCAGGTGCGGCGGCTTTCGGGCGCCAGGGCTCGTCCCCGCTGGTGGATGGCGATCAACACCAGGATGGAAAGGAGAAGCAGGGCGGCGCCAATCCACACTCCGCCTGCTCCCGCGTATGTTGCTGTTGCCTCGGGTGAAAGTCCCATGCTGGGGGTGCCTGTGCCGCGGGGATTATAGCATCGGCATCCTGATCGACCCGGGGTGAGTCGCGGGCGCTAGCAGCGGCCGGGTGGGAGGAACTCCTAGGCTGGCGGCCGTGGCTCCGCTTCTTCGCCGGCCTTGCGGTTGAGGATGCGGAAGGAGATCATGCCGTACAGGATCGTCAGCCACAGGGTGACACCGCGGTAGGCCAGGGTGATCAGGCCGGCGGCGGCCAGCGGGATGCGGAACGATGCCAGGGCGAGAGTCATCGAGCCTTCGACAAACCCGATCCCGGAAGGCGTCGGGGAGACGATCAGGAATAGGTAGCCGACGCTGTAGCCTGCGATCAGCGTCCCGACGGAGAACGGTTGATTGAAAGCCAGGAACATCAGAAAAAAAATCGTGATCAGCAGCGCCTGCTTGCTCAGCGCTAGGGCGAAGGGAAGCAGTAGCCCGGAGGGACGCTTGGGGATCTCGCTCAGACCCTCACCGATGTCATGGGCGAACTCGTGGGCCCGATCCGGACTGAGGTATTCGCGGCGGATGAACGGACGAAGCACGCTGTTGGTGTGAGTCGCAATCCAGGCCAGGGCGCGTCCAAGCCGGTCCGATGATCGCATGGCCGTGTACAGCACCAGCGTCAGCGCCATCGCGATCGATACCAGGATGACCGAGGCCGTCACTTCGGCCGCCCCAAGCCGGTTGCGCCGGATCAGGACGACGATTCCCAGGCCGAGCACGGCGATGAACGCCAGGTAGTCGTACAGCACATACAGGGCAGCCGCAGCAGTCACCCGGCTGGTGGGCAGCCCACGCTGGCGGCTGTCCGTGATGAAGACCACCATGCCGCTCATCCCGGCCGAAGGGGCAATGGTGTTGACGAAGGCGGCGCCCGTGCCCAGCATCGAGAGGCGGATGGTCTTCTCGTCGATCCCGAGCAAACGGTAGAGCGACCGCAGGTGAGCTCCGATGTTCAGGATCCAGGCAGCGTGCACGAACAGCGCCAGCGTGATCCAGCCCCAATTGCCCCGCTGCAGGGTGAGGAGCACCTGTCCGACGTCCGCCGCCCGGGTGAGGAAGAAGAAGAAGGCCAGTAGCAAGACCAGGGCGGCGAAGAAAGTCTTCATGGGAACAGCTGGATCCCTGGAGCCCAGTCAGCCAAGCGCGGCCCCAGGGTCCGTTCCATCCAAGGCCAGCGCCTGCAGGCCGGGTTCGATGCGTTTCGCCAGCCCGGTCAGCACCGTGCCCGGGCCGATTTCCAGAAAGGCTGTCACTCCCGCAGCCGCCAGGTTGTGGATCGTCTCGGTCCAGCGCACCCGCATGGTGAGTTGATTGCGGAGATCCTGCTCGATTGAAGCCGCACTCTGAAGAGGCGCAGCTTCGACATTGCCGTAGACAGGCAGGTCTGCCTGGTGGAGCTGCGTTTGCCGGACGGCTCGGCTGAAGCGCTCCTGGGCCGGAATCATCAAGGGTGAATGGGCGGCGATGCTGACCGCCAGCCGCATCACTTTGCGGGCTCCAGACTGCTTGAGCAGCTCCATCGCCGCCAGCAACCCAGCCTCATCGCCCGAGATTACTACCTGCCCCGGGCAGTTGTCGTTGGCCACGCCGATCACGGCCCGGGTGCGTTCGGCAGCCTGCGCGCAAGCTGCCTCCGCTTGTTCGAGGTCCAGCCCGATGACTGCCGCCATACCGCCCGGAAGCAGCTCGCCGGCCTGCTTCATCGCCAGGCCGCGCTCCCGCACCAGCGCCAGCCCGTCTTCGAACGACAGGGCTCCGCCCGCCACCAGGGCACTGATCTCCCCCATGGAGTGTCCGGCTGCGGCCGCCGCTCGAAAACCGGGGAACCGGGCTTGCAGCACCTGCAGGATGGCGATCGAATGCGTGAAGATCGCCGGCTGGGTGAAAGCCGTGTCGTTGAGGTCGTCGGCAGGACCCTCCCAGCACAGCCTGCTCAAGGCGAACCCCAGAATCGAATCGGCCCGGGCGAACGCCTGAGCCGCCAGCGGGTTCTCTTTGGCCAGCGCCTGGCCCATGCCGACGTATTGGGAGCCTTGACCGGGGAAGAGAAGCGCCGAGGTCCTGAGATCTACGGCCATGCGTTCGCCTGCTTGCCCACGTTCAAGCCTGGTTGGGGGCAAGCGCTAGTCGCGCTTGATCTCGATAACTTCCTTGCCCGCGTAGTGCCCGCAGTTCGGGCACATGTGATGCGGCTGACGCTTCTCACCGCAGTTGGTGCAGGTCACCAGGGCCGGAGGGCTGATGGCGTCATGAGCCCGGCGGCGATCCCGGCGTCCTTTGGAGTGCTTTCGCTTGGGCAGAGGCGCCATCGTCCAACTCCTCGAGAATTGCTTTCACAACAGCGCCTGCCGGATGGCAGGCCCGGTGATTATAGCAGGGGGCAGGGGGCTGTCAAGGCGGCCCGCGGCCATCGGCCTCCGTTCGCCCCCAAAGCAGGGAAGCGGCCTTCGACCGCCTGCCAAGATATAATCTCCGTATGCCTGAGCAGCCCCTCTCCCACCTTGATCAGCACGGCCAGGCCCGCATGGTGGACGTCAGCGACAAGCCTGAAAGTGAGCGCGAGGCCGTCGCCCGCGGCATGGTTGTATTCTCCGCCGAGACCCTGGCGGCTGTGGCGGCCGGCGATTTGAGGAAGGGTGATGTGCGGGCGGTGGCCCGTCTGGCCGGGATCCAGGCGGCCAAGCGGACCTCGGAGCTGATCCCTTTGTGCCATCCTGTCCCGCTGACGCATGTCGAGGTCCAGGTCGAGGCCTCGGAAACGCCCCCGGGAATGCAGGTCGAGGCGACCGTCCGGTGCGTCGGGCGGACGGGGGTCGAGATGGAAGCCCTAACGGCGGTGGCCGTCGCCTGCCTGGCGGTCTATGATATGGTCAAAGGTATCGATCGTGCGGCTCGGATTGCGGACATCCGCCTGATTGCCAAGCGCGGCGGGCGGAGCGGCGAGATCAGGCTGGAGTAGCCTGTGCTGCAAATCAAGGTTACGTACTTTGCGACCATCAAGCAGCAGACGGGAGTCACGAACGAGGTGGTATCGCTGGACCCGGAGGCCTCACTCCATGATCTGCTGCAGACGCTCACCCGTCTGCACCCTTCGCTCGAAGTCTCATTACCCACAGCCGTGGTCGCTGTCAACCGCGAGTTTGCCGACCGGAGCCGCCGCCTTCTTCCCGGGGATGAAGTCGCGGTCTTCCCGCCGGTTAGCGGCGGGGGAGCTGGCCCGACAGTGGTCCTGGTGACAGAGGAAGCCTTGGACCTGGACTCGCTGCTGGCTGGCCTCACGCTTCCGACGACCGGCGCCGCATGTGTCTTCAGCGGTATGGTGCGAGAGCACACCTCGGGCGAGGCGCCGCATCAGACCCTGCATCTGGAATATGAAGCTTATCCCGAGATGGCGCGCGAGAAGATGACCCAGGTGGCTGACGAGATCCGCGCCCGCTGGCCGAGCATTGAGGGCATCGGACTCGTCCAACGGATTGGCCGCCTGCTACCTGGGACGCCGACCGTGCTAATCGCCTGCACCGCTGCCCACCGGGACACGGGGGTCTTTGAGGCCGCCCGATACGGCATCGATCGGTTGAAGCAAATCGTGCCGGTGTGGAAGAAAGAGGTCGGCCCCGACGCCGAGGAGTGGGTGGAGGGCGCGTACATCCCGACCCCGGATGACCGGCGCCGGTGAAGCCCGACCTCGGCTCCCAACCCAGCTTCCGCTGCCTGGGATGCGGCACCCTCCATCCTCCGAGCGGTTTCCCCCACCTATGTCCCGCGTGTGGGGGCTTGTACACCCTCCCCGCAGAATCAATCTCTCTGCCTCCCGCCTGGGGTCCCTTGGGAAAGGGCGGCCTGCTTCGCTACCGCGCCTCGCTCCCGCTGGCAACCGAGATCCCTCTGACCAGCCTGGGCGAGGGCAACACACCGCTGCTGCCAATCCCGGGTCGCGATCGTCAGGTCTACTTCAAGCTTGAGCACCTGAATCCCACCGGCTCGTACAAGGATCGGGGGACGGTGGTTCTGGCAAGCGCGCTGGCGCACGCCGGCGTGCGCCAGGTGGCTGAGGATTCATCCGGAAACGCCGGGGCATCCCTGGCGGCGTACGCGGCGCGGCTGGGGATTGCCGCCAAGATCTTCGTGCCCGAAGCGGCCTCCGGCCCAAAGCGGCAGCAGATCGCCGGTTACGGCGCAGAAGTGGTGGCCGTAGCCGGGCCGCGTTCGCTGGCGGCCCAAGCGGTCCTGGAAGCCGTCGGGCAGGGCGAAGTCTATGCCAGCCACGTCTACCAGCCGCACGCGCTGGGAGGGTACGCCACGATTGCTTACGAGATCGTCGAACAGCTCGGCCAGGCGCCGGGCTCGGTTCTGATGCCGGTCGGCCATGGGTCGCTGCTGCTCGGGCTGTGGTTGGGATTCGAGGCCTTGCTGCTACATCACCGGATCGAACGACTCCCTCGGCTGATTGGCGTGCAGGCCGCCGCCTGTGCACCGGTGTGGGCGGTGTACCACGGGGGAGCGGCGGCGCTGTCGCTCGTCACCGAGGGCGAGACCCTGGCCGAGGGAATCCGCGTGCGCAATCCCCTTCGGGGCGATCAGGTGTTGGGCGCCATCGAGAAGTCGAAGGGAGCCATGGCGGTCGTTGAAGAAGGGCGGATTCATGCCGCTCAGCAAGAGCTGGCACGTGCCGGCATCGATATGGAACCCACTTCAGCCGTCATCTGGCCGGCGATGGACGATCTGTGGCCTGACCTGGATCCACCGATCGTCGCCATCATTACTGGCGCAGGATGGAAGGCCCGCCCCTGACCTGGGTGACCTCGGCGGCGCGGGCATCGTTGCAGACCGATTGATCTGAGGCAGAGCCATGACGACTCGCGTGGTCATTACCGGTATGGGAACCGTCAACCCGGTTGGGCAATCGGTCCAGGACAGCTGGGATAGCCTGTGCGCCGGGCGCTCGGGAGTCGGGCCGATCACGCTGTTTGCTGTGGACGACCTGCCCGTGCGCATCGCGGCCGAGGTCAAGGACTGGGCACCCGAGCGATTCATGGACGCCAAGGAGGCGCGCCGACGGGATCGGTTCCAGCAGTTCGCCAGCGCCGCCGCCAAGGAGGCCCTCTCCCAGGCGGGACTGCTGGGTCAGGTGGACGGCGGGCGCGTGGCGGTGGTTGTGTCGTCGGCCATCGGCGGCCTCGCCACGATCGAGCTCGGTTTCCGGGCATTTATCGAGCAGGGGCCGCGCAAGATCAGCCCGTTCTACATCCCGATGATGATGTCCAACGGAGCCGCCAGCCTGATCGGGATCGACTATGGATTGCGCGGCCCGAGCTTCTCCGTCGCCTCGGCCTGCGCCTCGGGATCGGATGCGATCGGCCTGGCCGCGCTCTTGATCCGCAGCGGCCGGGCGGATGCCGCCATCGCCGGCGGCTCCGAGGCGACGATCACCCTGATCGGTGTCCTCCCGTTTGACCGGACAGGCGCCCTCTCGCGCCGAAATGAGGACTACAGTATGACCCCGGCACCCTTCGACAAGAACCGGCACGGCCTGGTGATGGCTGAAGGCGCAGGGATTCTGGTCCTCGAACGGTTGGAGCATGCTCAAGCCCGCGGGGCGCCGATCCTGGCGGAGTTGATCGGGCATGGCGCCACGGCCGACGCCTTCCACATCACGGCCCCGGCCGAACACGGCGAGGGGGGCGCCGAAGCTATCCGCCTGGCGCTCGCCGACGCTGACCTGGCGCCTGCCGATGTGGACTACATCAACGCCCATGGCACCGGAACCCAGCTCAACGATCTGGCGGAAACACTGGCGATCAAGGCCGCCCTGGGCGGCGAGGCCTACCGGATCCCGGTCAGCTCGACCAAGTCGATGACCGGTCACATGATGGGTGCCACCGGCGCCCTGGAAGCGATCGTCTGTGTCCAGGCCATCCTGACACAGACCCTGCCCCCGACGATGCACTATCAGACCCCCGATCCTGCTTGCGACCTGGACTACGTGCCCAACCAGGCTCGCCCGGCGAAGGTCGAGGTGACCCTGAGCAATGCCTTCGGCTTCGGCGGGCACAACTCGGTACTGGCGATCCGGCGGTTTGATGGGTAGAATCTGCCGCAGCCCTTAGGAACGAGTGGGGCGCGGACAACGCAGGCTGCTCTGGGTTAGCGGCGCCCCCCAAGTTCGTGGAGAGGACCCTTGTCCCTGGAAGATTTCGCCCGCCAGGCCGGGCTGCCGATGCGCGATCTGACGCTGCTGCAGTCGGCGCTGACGCACCGTTCCTTCGTCAACGAGCATAGTGACGCCCGGGAGGACAACGAGCGCCTGGAGTTCCTGGGCGACGCAGCGTTGGACTTCTTGAGCGCCGCCCTCCTGTTCCGGCGCTTTCCGAACACCGATGAAGGCAAGCTCACGCGAATCCGTTCGGCGTTGGTGTGCACCGAGCAGCTGGCGGCCTTTGCCCAGGAAATCGGTTTGGGAGAGGTCCTGCTGCTGGGGAAAGGCGAAGAGGCCTCCGGGGGACGCCAACGTCCGGCGCTGCTGTGCGGCGCCTTTGAAGCTGTGCTCGGCGCCCTGTACATGGACTCGGGATTGCAGGCGGTCGAGCGCTTTCTTGAGCTGCGGCTGGACAGGGCTGTCACGGCGATCGTCGAGGAGGAAGCCGAGTTTGACCCGCGCAGCCAGCTGCAGATCTGGGCCCAGGCCGAGCACCGCGAAACCCCCCGCTACCGGACCGTCGGCAGCAGCGGTCCGGATCACGATCGCTTGTTCAGGGTTCAGGTGTCGATCGGCGACAGCGTGATGGCGGAAGGCAGCGGCAAGAGCAAGCAGGAAGCGGCCCGCCAGGCGGCGGTGGTGGCGTTGCGAGGGCTCGGGCAAGGCCCGGCCTTCTAGGATAGGGTGGGTTTGGACAAGACGAACGGTCACGCCCGGCTGAAGTCGCTTGAACTGCAAGGGTATAAGACCTTTGCCAGTCGGGTGGATTTCGAGTTCTCGTCGGCAATCACGGCAATCGTCGGCCCGAACGGGTCCGGAAAATCGAACATCGCCGATGCCATGCGCTGGGTGCTCGGCGAACAATCCTATACATTGCTGCGAGGCAAGAAGACCGAGGACATGATTTATCAAGGATCGGAGTCTCGATCCCGGGCCAGCATGGCCAGCGCCTCGATCACCTTCGACAACAGCGAGGGCTGGCTGCCGATCGACTTTGGGGAAGTGACGATCGCCCGCCGCGCCTATCGCGACGGCCAGAATGAATACCTGCTCAATGGACAGCGTGTCCGGCTGCGCCAGGTGCACGAATTGCTTTCCGAGTGCGGGCTTGCCCAGCGCACGTACACCATCATCGGGCAGGGCCTGGTCGATGCGGTGCTCTCGCTGCGGGCGGAAGATCGCCGCCGCCTGTTTGAGGAGGCCGCCGGCATCGGGCTGTATCGGTCACGCCGCGAAGAGGCGCTTCGGCGGCTGGAGGCGACGGAACGCAACCTGGAGCGCGTCCAGGACATCTTGGCAGAGCTCAAACCTCGCCTACGTAGCCTGGAGAAGCAGGCCAAGCGCGCCGAGGAGTTCGAGCAGGTTCGCCAAGATCTGCGCGAGTCGCTGCGCTTGTGGTATGGCTACCACTGGTCCGCCGCCCAGCGGGTTGTCATGGCCAGCCGAACGGAAGCTGCGACCCAGGCCACTGCCCGCGACCAGGTGCGGCAGCGTCAGGAGCAGACGGACCTCCGCCTGGCCGACGTCCGGCTGGAGATCGACCGCCTGCGGGCTGACCTTCACCGGGCCTCGGCTGAGCTGTCTGCCCTGTTTGCACAGCGCGAAGCCATCGGTCGGCGACTGGCGATTGCAGGGGAGCGACTGCGCTGGATGGGAGAGCGCGAGCAGGCGGTTGCCGCCGAGCAAGAGGCCGCGCTCGAGGAGCAGCGGGAGGCTTCCGCCCGCCTGGCGGGCCTCGAGGCTGAAATCGCCGAGCGCAAGGGATCCTTGCAGTCCGTGCAGGCTGAGCTCGAGCAAATGCGGCACCCGGAGGCCTGGCCGGAAGACGCCGGATTGGCGGCGCATGCCCGGGCCGCTGAGCTGCGCACGCGGCTCGAACACAGCCTGGGAGAGCTGGCCGGCGCCCAGGCCCGGACGGCGCAGTCCCAAGAGACGCTCTCGTCGCTGGCGGTCCGTCTCGAGCAGATCAACGCCCGATCTACGGAGGTCCGTGCTCGCACCGAGCAGTTGTCGCGCCAGGCTGGCGAGGCCTCCCGGCGGCGCGACGAGAAGCAGGCCGCGCTCGAGGCCGAGGTTGAGGCCGAGCGTGGTCTTCAGGCCTCGCTGGAGTCGGCGCGAGCGGAAGCCGACGATTTGCGTTCCGAGGCGGCGGGCCACGATCAGTCCGTCGCCGCCCGCCAGGCTGAAGTCGACTTCCTGACCAAAGGCGGGCTCGATGCCTGGTCGTTGGCCGAACGCATTCATGCGGCCGGTCGGGGAGGCGCCCTCCCGGGCTGGGTCGGGCGTCTGCTGGATCACTGCGGGGTAGACGAGCCGCATCAATTGGCGGTCCGGGCCGCCTTGGGGGACTTCGCCCGGGCTTCGCTGCACAGCGGCCCGGAGGACGTCGAAGCGGTAATGCGCTGGCTCGAAGAGGACGGCCGAACCGGCCAGGCGGCCGCCCTCCCGGTGGCAGTCACGACCCCGCCGGACCGCTCACCTTCACCCCTGGATGCGGTTGCTCTTGGCCGAGCAGCGGACCTGGTGCGAACGAATGATGAGCACCGGCCTCTCCTGGAGTGGCTGCTTTCGACGACTTGGGTGGTGCGGGATCGGACCCAAGCGCGGGCGTGGGTGGGG
>JALHUE010000167.1 GCA_022866145.1 Anaerolineales bacterium
CAACCAGGCCGTCTGGAAGGTCTGGCGGCCGGAGCCGGCGCTGAGGCGCTGGCAGGACGTGGCGCTGATGATGCTGGCGGCGGCGGGCATGGGGCTGCTGGTTCTGTGGGAGAATCCCCTGGTGCTGTACCCGCTGGCGATTGCCAGCGCCCTGTCGGTGTTGGGGCTGCTGACCGTGGTTTACAGCGTGATGGCGATCATCCTGCTCCGGCGCGAGAATCGCGCCCGGGGCTGGAAGGATCTGGTCCTGCCAGGCCTGCTGGGCGCGACCCTGGCCCTGGCGCAAATCGCGCTGATCGACTGGATTCGCTTCGCAGTGACCCAGACCTGGAACGGCTTTGTGCTCTAAGGAGGAGAAACTGGAATGACTGAACTTGCAGGTGTCCTCACGGCCTTCGGCCTGGCGGCCAGCGCCGGGTTGAACGCCTATGTGCCGTTGCTGACCATCGCTCTGATGGCGCGCTTCACCAACCTGTTGACGCTGTCGGAACGCTGGGAGCCGCTGACCAGCTGGTGGGTGATCGGCGCGCTGGTGATCCTGACGGCGGTGGAGTTCTTCGCCGACAAGGCGCCGGCGATCAATCACGTCAACGACGCCATCCAGACCTTCGTTCGTCCGGCGGCCGGGGCCGTGCTCTTCGCCGCCAGCACCGGCGCCGTGACCAACATCCACCCGGTGGTGGCCATCATCGCCGGTCTGCTGGTGGCGGGAACGGTCCATGCGGTCAAGGCCGCCGCCGTTCGTCCGGCGATCACCGCCACCACCGGCGGGGCGGGCAACGTCCCGGTGAGCATCGCCGAGGACGTCACCGCCACCGTGCTCTCGATCCTGGCGATCCTGGTGCCGATCGTGCTCGGTTGCCTGATCGTCCTGTTCACGGCATTCGTGATATGGTGGCTGTGGCAGCGGAGCGATGCCCATAGGGTCGCCCCACTCCATTCGTGATCGAACCTACTCTGGAGGAGATGCAATGACTGAAATGAGCACTGCCCCCGAAGTGCAGCCTGCCGGGCGGACCAGCACCATGGCCCTCGTCAGCCTGATCGCCGGCATCGTCGGACTGACGATCCTGCCCATCCTGGGCAGCATCACGGCGGTGATCACCGGCTACATGGCCCGCAAGGAGATCCGCGCATCCGCGGGCGCGGTGACGGGCAGCGGCATGGCGACGGCCGGCCTGATCATGGGCTGGATCGGCGTGGTTGTGGGCGTGGGCCTATTGTGCATCGCGTGCGTGCTCCTGGTGGCGGTGCCGGCAGGGATCTTCAACGCCGCCGGTCAATACGGGTCCGTCATCCAGAGCCTGTTGTTCGTCTAGATACCTACTGGAACAGGCCGCTGCCCCGGGCAAGACCCGGTGCGGAGGTGTCGAGTCTGCCTTCAGCCTGCCTTGCCCTCGGCAGGGAACCTTGCTGGGCAGCACTCCGGGAAGGGAAGCCGTCCAGGGGAGCCGACAAACCCCGGCTCTGCCTGAAGGAGGAATAGGGGATGACTGAGCCGACATCTCCGTCTGTCGAGCCCATGGCCGCGCCGAAGCGGTCGCGGCCGATCTGGCTGGTCGTGCTGATCGTGCTGGTCGTGGTGTGCTGCTGCTGCGCCGCCCTCAGCATTCTGACCGTCAGCCTGTGGAACTTCGGTGATCAACTGCTGGGCCTGACCCGGCTTCTGGCGACCAGCGTCCTAGCCTGAGGCCGGTCCTTCGACCAGGGCCACAACCTGGGCTTCGCCAACCAAGACGTGGGGTTTGGGCTACGGCCAAGCCCCACGTCTCGCGTCAGGCGGGCCCGGCGGGGCGGCCACAGAGCCTGCGACCGAGCGACCGGCCGACCGAGGCTCCGAGGGCTACTCCGGCGGGTGGCGATCGGCGAAGGGTCCCTGGCGCTGGCGCGCCAGCGCTTGCAGTTCGTCCAACGCTTGTAAGGCGCGCTGGCGCTCGGCGGCAGGGATCTGCAGCGCTTCGAACTCCTCGAGGTCCAACACCGCCATCCGGCCATCCGGGAAAACCAGCAAGTCGAGGGCCAGGTCCTCGCAGGTCAGGCTGTGGCTGTCGATCGTGGCCGGGCGGGCGAAGTTGCAGTACCAGCCCTTGAAGGCGGCGGTCTCAACATCGTGAATGGCGAAGATGTTGTACCAGCGGTCGTTGTAGTAGGTCTCGACGAAGCGGTCGCCGCGCCGCAGCTGCATGCCGTTGAAGGCAGTGTCCTCCCGATCGAAGAACGCCAGCAGCACGATATGCGAGGCGCTCGCCTCCAGCACTTCTCCGGGGTAGTGCCACACCTCCCGGCCGGCAGCGTCCAGCTTGTGCACGATGAACGGCGGTGGGTCTTCGCGCCTCATGCGCGGTCGCCGTCCGGCACGCCCAGGGTGTGCAGTAGTTCGGCGACGAGTTCACCAAAGGCCGGGCGCGCCACCATGCTCTGGCGCCGCGGGCGGGGGAGCGGAACCGGGACGTCGCCCACTACTCGCCCGGGGCGGGCGCTCAAGACCAGGACCCGGTCGCCGAGGTAGACCGCCTCGTCCACATCGTGGGTGATGAACAGAATCGTCTGACGCAGGCGCTCCCACAGCCCGAGCAGCCAATCCTGCATCTCGCGGCGGGTCAGGGCGTCCAGCGCGCCGAACGGCTCATCCATCAGCAATAGCTGCCTCTGACTGAGCACTGCCCGCAGCAAGGCTGCCCGCTGGCGCATGCCGCCGGAGAGCGCCGCCGGATAGGCCTCGGCGAAGCCCTCCAGCCCGAACAAGGGCAGCATTTCCAGCGCCTGCTGGCGCGCCAGGCGCGGGGATTCCCCGCGCAACTCCAGCGGCACAATGA
>JALHUE010000168.1 GCA_022866145.1 Anaerolineales bacterium
ACCTACGAGCGAACGGCGCTGGCCAGACCCACTGAGGACAATGGGCTACGACGGCGGTTCCGGGGTCGCGCGCCTGGGCAAGTTCATGGCTGGATTATACGGTTGCCTGTCGCACAAGTCAAAGCGACTCGGCCGGTGGAACCATTGTCATCCAGCCTGTGGATCCAGCGGAAGCTATGCCCCGCAGGCCTGAGAAGGGCGCGCTCTTAGCCTCATGCGCCGTGGCCCGCAGCCTGGATTCTCGCTTCTCGTCCAGTCCTTAGGGTTCGCACGACCCTCCCGGTACGGCGTTGTCGGGACAAGGCACAACGCACACCTGTTGCTGCTGGGCGTTGAAAACCCAGCAGGCCTCGGGCTCCGGCGTGGGTTCAGGGGTCGGCGGCGACGCACGTTGAGTGACTTGGCTGAGGTCCCCAGAGGTCTCGACCGCCCCGCCCCAGACCCAGCAGCCGAGGCGCTGCCCGGACGGCATGACCAACCACCACGTGCTCTCGCGGTTCCTCCCCTGGATGGGGGCCGTGTTGCCCGGTTGCAGGATGGCGGCGGAATCGAAGACCATGCTTGGCCCGAAGCGGCAGTGGGCATTCTGGAGGGCTGTGATGGAAGCGGGGATGGAGGCGGCCGGCGTGGCCGGGGCCGGCGCCGGAAGGAATTGGAAGTCCCATCCATACAGAAGGTTCCGACGGATGTCGTCGTCGTTGGCGAGGGTGACACTGGCAACCGCTTTCTCGACCCCGCGCTCCGGGGCGGTCCAGCCGCCCGGGATCAGCACAGCATCGTTGCCATCGGCGAGGGCGTCAATCCAAACGCAGTAGTCGCCAGCCGCCAAGTTGTAGAAGCCGAATTGACCACTGGGATCGGTGACGTCGGTCGGGCCCGCATCGCCGGGGCAGGATCCGGGGCTGAGGTGAACCGTCACGCCCGCGATTCCCCCTTCGCTAGGATCCAGCACACCGTTGGCTTCGAGGCCGCCGTCCGGCAGGGAGATGCACCCGGAAGGCGTGACAGCGGGCGTCTCCTCCGGTACGGCGCACTCGTCGTGCCAAACGTGGCCGGTGATCGCAGCGTGCCCGAGAGGCGGGAGGCCGACGCCGGGACCGAGGGTGACCGGGCCAACCTCGAATGCCGGGCATGCGAGGCTTGCGGTGTTGACGATGAAGGAGAAGGTCTCTGACGTCTGATCGTGTTCAGGCTCCGGCATCAGGCCAGTTACCCTCCAGTAGTATCGCTGACACTCCTCCCACTCCACCCATGGGGCGATGAACCACATGGCGTGTAAGCCGGATTCCTCATTCCAGGCATGGGTTCTCGGATCGTGCGGGAACCCCGGGGAGGTGGAAACCTCCACGTGGTAGCCGTCGGGTGGCAGGCAGTTCGTGTCATCTTCCCAAACCAGATCCACGATCACCCCGGGGATCGCTTCCCCCTCCGAGGTGTGGAAGGAGCTCAGTGTGTCAATGACGCCTCCGTTTGAAGGGTCAGTCAATCTGGGAGGGACTGCGTATCCTTCGACGTGACCCTCTTCACATAGAGGACCGGTGCGGAACCAAGCGGATTCCGATGCGGCTCCATCCCGTGAGCCGGATGCGGGCACAACTTGCCAGTGGTAGTGAGTTTGAGTCTCGAGCGTAGGTGGAGTCCACCATGCCTGAGAGCCGTCGACCTCGCCAGTTAGTAGGTCGGATACAGTCCTCAGTTCGATCCTAAAGCTCTCTGGCTCACAATCGGCGCTGTTGCTCCAGGTTAGATACGGCGGCGGCAGCACCGAATCGACCACTTCCCCCTCTCGCGGCGACAGGTCCGATGGAGCGGTCATTTCCTCCGGGCCGCAAGTGTCTCCGAGAGGGAAGTTGCATCCTGACAGAAGCGCCAGCATAGCAGGCAGGATGAGACACGACAGGGACCGAGCAAGGTCAAGACGTCGCTGGCTCATGACTCCTCCCCAACTCTCGATTCGAAGTGCGAGTTCCGGAGGGACTGCTGACTCGCGGGGAAGCCATGTCTCGGAGTGACGGACCGAGCGGCGTTGCGGGCGTGGGGACCCGCCAAGGAGTGCTTGCGCCCAGTGTTCGCAAGGGAAACGCCAACTCTCTTGGTTGTCCGTTCATTCTTCCTGGCTCGGCGGACACGCAGTTCAGCACACAGCGGCGCGGCACCCGTGCCAGTGGCACGATTCGCGGCTACGTCAAGCCACTACCGATGCGGGACCACCAGAAATAGAAACCAGACCGGGGAGACGTCTCGGCGCGTTCAACCACATCGTCAATACGTTAGCACTGGCGGCTGAGGATGTCAATTCGCCCGCTAGGGCTAGGGTGACCGGGCCGGGCTCGGGATCGAAACCGGACTGCGGCTGGCGACCGATCCGATTCATCTCACCCGGACGGATGCGCCCCTGTCACGTCAAGACCGATGGGCCGTCCAGCCTACGCACTGGCCGGACATGACCGGCATGGGCACATGCCGGCCGAGAAAGCGAACCGGCCTGCCCAAGCAGGCCGGTGGGCTTGTCAGGCTCCGAGGACCTTAGCCGGCGGTGGCTCCCACGGAGGCTTCTGCCTGGATCGCCTCGAGACGGTCGAGCTGCTCCCACGGCAGGTTGAGGTCGGCGCGGCCGAAATGGCCATAGGCGGCGGTCTGCCGGTAGATCGGTCGCAGCAGATCGAGATCGCGAATGATGGCCCCAGGCCGCAGGTCAAACAGCCGGGTGATGATCTCGATGATTTCGCCGTCGGGAAGCCTGCCCGTGCCGAAGGTCTCG
>JALHUE010000169.1 GCA_022866145.1 Anaerolineales bacterium
CGATCTCCACCGGCGGGCAATCGCCCGGTCGATCTTGCCCATCGGATAGCGCCCCAAAGCCTCCGGCCGGACCCAGCGCAGGTCTGTGTGCTCGAGCAGCCGCGGCTCGCCGCGCCTCAGCCGACACTCGAAGGCATACACTGTCACACGAAAGTGGGTATAGGCATGATCGAAGGATCCCAGCGAGTCGACGACTTCGACCTCGATCGCTAGTTCCTCGCGTAGTTCCCTCCGCAGCGTCTGGTCGATCGACTCGCCCGCTTCGGGCTTGCCTCCCGGGAACTCCCACAGTCCACCCAGCAGGCCACCCGGCGGCCGGCGGGCGATCATCACAGCCCGGCCGCGCTGGACAACTCCGGCTGCGGCGATGCGCTTGGGGATCGGTTTTCGCTCGGGCCGCATCGGTCGCAGAGCCTGGGTTCCGCGTTCGTGGGCTGCACACGATTTGGAGACCGGGCAGTGCGCACAATCCGGGCGGCGCGGCAGGCAGATCCCTGCCCCCAGGTCCATCAGTGCCTGGTTGAGGTCTCCTCCCCGACCGTCAGGGATCCAGGGCAAGGCTTGCTGCCGCAGGAAGCGCTCGCCTTCGGGTGAGCGCGGGTCCTGCGGGAAGTCCAGCAGCCGACACAGCACCCGGCGCAGGTTGCCGTCGAGCGCCAGCTCCTGTGCGCCGAAGGCAATGGCAGCGATGGCGCTGGCGGTGTAGGCGCCGATCCCGGGGAGCGCCCGTAGCTCGGCGCGCGTTCTCGGAAGCTGCCCTGCGTGTTCGGCCACAACCTGTTGCGCCGCTCGGCGCAGGCTGCGGGCGCGGCCGTAGTACCCAAGCCCTTCCCACCGACGCAACACTTCCTGCTCCCCGGCGCTCGCCACCGCCTGCACGCTGGGGAAACGGCGCATCCAGCGCTGGTAGTAGGGAATGACCGTCTCCACCCGCGTCTGCTGGAGCATCGTTTCTGCAACCCAAATGGCGTACGGGTCGCGGGTATGGCGCCAGGGCAGGTCGCGGCCGTTGGCCGCATACCAGGTGAGCAGGGCTCGGCTCAGGGGAATCATCCCGCAATTGTATCGAATGACGGCCAGCCTGGCGCCGGCAGCGACCGATGCGTCAGGGAAACGAAACGGGGTTCGGGCCATGCCCGAACCCCGCCTGCCTGCTTGTCACAACCACCCGCCAACTATCGGGAGACGTCGACCAGCACCGCCCGCACCGCCAGGCGCCACAGGTACTTGTCCTGGATTTCGTCGTACCCCTGGCAGGTGAGCAGCGTCAGCCAGGGCTGGCTCTCATGGCGCAAGGCTGATAGGTTGCCGGGTACGACGCGCTCCACCTGGCGTACACGGTACTCGTAGCGCTGTCCGTTGGCGTGCACGATCACCGGATCGTCCCACCCCAGCTCATCCAACCGGACGAACGGACCTGGCCGTCCATCCGGCCGATAGACATGCGCCGTGAGTGCACTGTTGCCGTCCCAACCCGGATACGCCGTGCCCTCGAGGTGGCCGGCCTGATTCCACAGCCAGGTCAGATCCCAGCCCTCATCCCCGGAGGGCACGCCGACGATGGGCACACGGACCCCGAGCGAGGGGATCTCCAACACCAGGTCTCCCAGATCCTCATAGGGCTGGCTGGAGGGCGCTGACGGAAGCTCGGTCACCCGACCAGGAGCGTAGCCTGTGCCCGGAAGCGCCGGGATGGCCACGACGACATTGGCGTTGATCGGCGGGTCGTAGACTCGTTCGGTCGAAAGAACGTTGTAGATCGATTGCGGTGCGCTGAAATCGAGGGGCAGCGTCGACCAGCTCAGATAGGCATCATTGCGGATTCGGGTGCCGGCCGGGAGCTGGCCCATGGTCGCCTGGAAGGTGGCGGTGACAGAGTCGTTCAGATCGAGCACGGGCCAGGTGACTCGCAGCGAGGGCGCGGCGGTGTCGTCGATCGTGCCGCCTGGGCTGGCCGTGAGCGATCCCGGAACATAGGTCATCCCCAGCGGGACGGTGTCTGTCAGCTCGAGGTCGAACGCCGGGCTGTTGCTCGGCGGGGCTGGGTGATTGACGGTCACGGTGAACGTCACCAAGCCCCCCGGCGGAACCGAGCGCGGGGTGGCGTCCTTGGCCAGCGTCAACGTCGGCTCGACCACGCTGACGTCTGGGGCACTCTCGATCAACTGGCCGCCGACCCAGGTCCAGGTGACTCCGTTGTTCAGGTTGACGCCGCGTACGTTACCCGGGTTGTCGATGACCACCGCCTCGTAGATCAGCGTCAGCGTGGCCACGCCTGGCCCAGCGCTGGTCATCGATCCCAGATTGAAGGTTACGCGCCGCCCCTGGTCCTCGGCCGCGCCGCTACCGGCCGGCTCCTCAGCCACGGTCGGACTGGCGCAAGCAGCCGCAAAAGCACCTGCCGGAATGGTCGTCAGCCCCGGGGAGGGCGTCAGCGAGACACAGCGGACAAAGGCCAGCCCCAGGTCGACCACGTCGGTCAGCGCGGCCGAGGTCATCGTGCCCTGTGGGATGGTCAGCTCCAACTGATAGGTCAGGATCTCACCGATGGCGACAGCGGGATCGAGGGTGTGCGCCTGGTTGGTGGTGTCCAGCGTCTTGGTGAGGTCGGCATTGGGCAGGGTCACCAGGTTGTCGGTGTCGGTATCGGTGTTGTTTCCCGTCGGCGGTTCGGGGCCGTTCGTCCCGTCATCGGCGATGGTGATCGTATCCACGACTTGGGTCGTGAGTGCAGGCACTGGGTCAGCGATTCGCACGGCGAAGGTGAGTGCTCCGCTGGCACCCGCCGCCAGGTTGCCGATCGTCATCGTGCAGACCGTGCCGCCGGTCGAGCCGTCCGGGCACGACCAGACCGTGGGTAGGCTCGAGGCGGCGACGAAGGTGGTCGCAAGCGGAACCGTCTCGGTGACCACCACGCCGGTGGCATCCTGATCGCCCACATTGGCGTAGTTGATGGCGTACACCAGGAGCGACCCGGGCGAGACGATGTCCAGGCCGTCGTCCTTGGTGATCGTCAGGTCCGGCGCGGCCACCAGCGGCGTGGTTTCGCTGTCGGTGTTGTCGGCCGGGGTGGGTTCGATACCGTGCGTGCCGTCGTCCGTGATGGAGGCGGCGTTCTGGAGCAGCGTCACCATCACCGGCACGCTCGCGTCCACCGTCACGGCAAAGGTCACGGGCACCGCCGGTGCGCCCCCAAGGACGCTTCCCGCCAGCGCCAGCGTGCAGGTGCTTCCGGCGTTGTTGTTCGGGAGGCAGGTCCAGCCCGGCGTGCTGGCACCCGGGTTGAAGGTGGTGTAGTCGGGCACAACGTCGGTGATGACCACGCCGGTGGCGTCGGCATTGCCGACGTTCTGATAGGTCAACGTATAGGCCAGGTCTTCGCCCGGGGAGACAGAGGCCACTACGTCGTCCTTCGTCAAGACCAGGTCGATGCCCGTCACCGTCAGGCTTTCGGTCGCCGTCGCGGTGTAGTCGTTCACTCCCCCGCCCCCGGTGCGCTCGCCGGCATCAGGACCTGGCAGCGAGGTCCAGGTCAGCACGGCATTGTTGGTGAGCACATCCCCAATGTTGGGAGGCGGAGGAGAATCAACTTCTACTTGGTAGATAAGCGCGGCGCTGCCGGAGGCCAGCGTCAAGACAGAAGCCTGGAATGTCAGCTCCCGCGTCAGACCGTTGTAGGCTGCGCTCCAGCCTGCTGGGCCGGCGGCGCTGCCGCCGAGGTAGGTCAAGCCCAATGGCAGAACATCGACCACCACCAGATCCAGTGCATCCGCCGTGCTCGAAGGCAGGTGCTCAACGACGAGGGTATAGGTGACCGTCTGGCCCAGCCCAGGAGTGTCGTCATCGGCGAGCTTGGTGAGTTGCAGCTCGGGCTCGATCACCGTCAGCGTGCGCAAGCCATCGAGCACGGTCGTGTCGCCGGTCTGCGGATTGACGTAGCCGAGGTTGGCCGTGTTCACGAGCAGCGTGCCATTCTGGTTCCCGACTTCATTCAGAACGCGCGTGCGAACGCGCACGACGAACTGGTTAGCCGACGTCCCATTCCCCGGCCCCGACCCGTTCGTCTGAACGTCGCCGAACTGGAACTCCAGCGTGCCGCCCGAGACCACGACAGTGGGCGTGGTCGTCAGCGTCCCGTTGTAGTCGGCGGCAAGGATCCCCCCGCTCGCCGCGGCAGTGGTGATGATGCCGTGACTGACGTAGCCCAGTCCAACCGGGAGCGCGTCCCGGATGCGCAGGTTGGTGACAGCGCCCTCCGGCAACGTGACCAGCAGGTCGTAGTCCGCCTCCCCGCCGATCGTCTGCTGCGCGGGGATCGGCGCCAGCTTGGTGACGGCCGGCGTCGCCAGCGTGTGCGATGCATTGGCCTGCCCGGTTAGCGCCCTCTCGCCGGTGGGCGAGCCGCTGCC
>JALHUE010000170.1 GCA_022866145.1 Anaerolineales bacterium
CGCCCACATCGGCGAAGAAGGACGCAGTGGTGCCGGGGGGCCAGGCTGCTCTGCTAGCCCTTGGCGGGCGGCACAGGGGCGGCCTCCTTCAGGCGAAGACAGAGCAAGACGCTGATACCCATCAGCACCGTCAGCACCACCAGCGAAGGCGTCATCGAGCCGGTCTCGGACGAACGGAACGCATCCATCGCCAGGATGAAGACGATGCCTGAGATCTGGCCCATCATCAGCAGCAGCCCGTTGGAGGTCGCCTCGGGCGCGGGCAGCGTGGCTTCGGCGCCGTACTGGAACCCAACGGGAGCCGCGCCCAGCAGGAAGAAGCCCAGCACGAGGCTGGCGACCATCACGCCGGCGAAGCCGGGGGCGAAGGTCATCCCAGCCAGGCCCAGGCAGGCGCCGGCCATCCCGACCACCAGGTACGGCGTGCGTCGCCGGCGCCGATCCGAGAGGGCGGGCAGCACCAGCGCCCCGACGATCCCGGCGGCTACCATCACCCCGCCGATCATTCCTGCCTGCAACGGGCTGAAGCCGCGCGGCCGCAGGATGTCCTCGATCCAGGTGGTGACGCTGTTGAAGATCCCCAGCCCGATGAAGAACACGGCCAGCAACCGCAGGAAGTCAGGACGGCGCAGCATCTGGCGCATCCCGTCAAACACCAGCGCCCGGATCTCCTCGCCGGGTGGACCGGGAGGCGTGGGCGGCCGCTCGCGTGCAACCGCGAAGAAGACCACGGCCACGACGATGGCGGCCACCCCGTAGATCAACAGCATCGAGGCGATGCCGAAACCGGCGGTGAGCAGGGGCGTCAACGCCAGGCCGAGCAGCACGCCGACGAAGATCGCCAGCGTCCCCAGCCCGGAGGCGGTCGCCCGTTCCTCCGGGCCAAACCAGCGGCCGGCGACCTTGGTCACCGCGTTCAGGATGAACGGCTGACCGACGGCAATGCCCAGTTGCGCCAGCAGGACCAGGGTGTACGACGGCCCGACCAGCCCCCGCGCCATGCCGAACACCGCCGTCAGCACCGCGCCCAAGCCCACGGCACGGCGGAAGCCGTACGTGTCGATCGCCCAGGAAGCCGGGATCGATACGATCAGGTACACCAGCATGAAGCTCAGCGAGAGCAATCCGATTTCCAGCTCACTCACGCCGTAGTAGGCCGCCGACTGGCTGGTGATGGCGGCGAAGGTGATCCACGAAAGCTGGTTGACGATCACCACCAGCATGAACGCGCCCAACACCCCCCAGCGCGCCCGGTACAACCGGATCCCGACTTCTTGCGTCATGTGGCGACTCCCCTCTGGGGCATTCGATTGGGCGTGCCCGGGTTCAGTTCGTGGGATGTGTCCCGTTGATCAGGTATGAATGGAGAACTCACCGGTCTCCTGGACATCGACCGGAACACCGTCGATCGCTGAAGGGATCACGTCTGCGGGGCGGAGATCGGTCAAGGGCACCTTGCGGTCGACCATCACCACCAGCACAACCTCTTTGGTCCTGCGGCCTTGACGCAGGCGCATACCGACTCCGACGCCCACGACGTTTTCCTTACGCAGCAGTCCCGCCACCGCCTGCTCCCGGACCTGCTGCGCCCGGCGGTAGGACTCCACCCAGTTGGGTTCCAGCTCGGCGGTCACAGGCTGACCTCCAGCGCCTCCAGCACCTGGGCGATCGGATTGTGGATCGTCGCCTGCTCCGAGCCGGCAAACAGCAGCCCCACAGCCGCCAGCCGGTCGCCGGCAACGAGCAGCGAGCCGGAGTCTCCCGGGCTGGACATGGCGCTGGTGACAATCTGGCCATCGAAGCGAGCCTGACGGTCGCCATAGCCGATGGTGACGGTGGTATCCAGCACCTGAATCTCCCCCCGGGTGAGGCCGGTCGTCCTGCCGGATTTGCGCACCGGCATCCCCAGCCCGGGCGCCGCCGTGCCGATCACGCGCCCGATCTCGAGGATCTCCTCGTCGACCCAGGCATCTTGGAGCGGTCGCGCCACGGCCGCGTCGACCCAGTTGGCCGCCTGGGGGTCGACCCGGCGCACCGCCAGCCGATGGCGCGAGCCCACCAGGCGCGCCAGCGCATTCCCGACGGCGGCGACGCTGCGGGCCACCGAGCACTCCCCGGGTTGGTCGTTGAATTGGATCGGGATGAAGCGCTCCAGGCGGCCCAGCTGATCGTCTTCGGCGCTCCCGCCATCCAGCGCCCCGGGCTGCAGCACCGCATCACCCAGGACCGCCTGATTGCTGTTGGCCAGCACGTGGTTGTTGGACAGGATCAATCGCACCCCGGTCCGCCGGTCGCGCACCAGGCATCCGAACGTGCCCGCCGTCACCCGGAAGTGACTGATGCTGACCCCGCCCGGCGCCGGACGCCAGCGGAGGTCGCGGGGTTTCTGGATCCGCAGGTCACCGACTTCGAGGACATCGGTGGGCACGCCGTCAATCTCCGTCGGGACCAGCGCCTGGACCTCGAGCCCCGCCAGCGGAACCTTGCGCCGGACCAGGGTCACCAGGCAGACCTGATCGGTGAGACGTTTGCCCACTGTGCGGTAGCCGGTCCCTACGCCGACTACATTGGGTTTTGCCAGCAGCACCGCCTGGTAGGCCGCCTTGGCCTGAGCGACCCGCACGAGATCGTCCATGGGACCCTCCGCTCGCCACGAGTATATGCCCGAAAGCAAGCGGAGCACCGGATGGCGATCCGATGCTCCGCCGGTGGGCGATTCGGCTGCCGCTAGCGCCTTCGGTCGAGCGGCACCCACTTCCGATCGGTGGGGCCGACGTACACCGACTGCGGCCGAATCAGTCGGTCTTCCTTGATCTGTTCGAGGACATGCGCCGTCCAGCCACCAACCCGCGAGATGGCGAACGTCGGGGTGAACAGCTCGACCTCAAGCCCGATGCCATGTAGCACC
>JALHUE010000171.1 GCA_022866145.1 Anaerolineales bacterium
ACTCGAGGCGCCTGGCCGGGTCCATCACGCCCGGCGCGGGGTCAAGCGTGATCCGGCGCAGACCCAGCTCCTGCAGCCGGCCAGGCAGCGTGGCCTGGGAGAAGTAGTCCATCGGGGTGAGGTGAACCGCTTCCCAGCGGCTGACCCCTGACGGCAGGTCCTCGAGGCGGACTGCCAGATCACCAGGCGGCGCCCCCGGAGGAGCGCTTCGATCTGGGGGGCGATAGGCCAATAGCTCCTTCGGCAGTGGCTGACCAACCCGAAGGAAGTGGGAGGCAGGCCTGGTCTCGTCCACTCCACCCGAACCGGTGATCGCATGGAACTCGGTCTCAGCCTCACTCCCGGGGATGAGGCGGATGCTTGTGGTCTCAATCCCGTTTGCCGACAAGGCTGGTGACAATGCCGCGAGGGTGGCACCCGTCGCCCTGGAGAGGACTGCCACCCCGGTCACCCAAACCCTGGCACCTCCGGCAGCATACAAAGCACTCCCCCCGGGCTGGCTCAGATGCACCCGGTCGTCTGGGCCAATGCCATATGCAATCCGCATCGGGCCGATCACGCCAAGGGTGGGTTGACGACGGGGCTCAAGCATCGGGTTGGGGAGTCAGGCTCGCCCGTACGGCCTCAGGCTCCTGCCCGGATTCTACGGCAGGGCGGGCAGATACCAAAGTCATCTTCTTCCGTCCCGGACCGGGCGTTATAATCACGGTGCATCTCAGGCAGCCGATCGATCCAGCAAGCTGCGGCAACTTCTGCGGGGGTACCTCTTGGCCGGTAGCCAGATCCTGCTGATCGAGAGTCGGCGCGCGAGCGCTCCTTCGTTCGCGCCGGCACTGGAGAAGAAAGGATTCCGAGTAACCCGGCAAACGCAGGTTCTTTCCGCCCTGGCGGAGGGCTTGCAGAAGGCGCCGGACCTGGTCATCCTGGACGCTGCATCCATGTACACCAGCGGTGGCCGAATGTGCCGTACGGTCCGATCCAATCTAAATGGCGTCCCGATCATTCTTGTGGTTCCACATGGCACAATGCCTGATCCCGGAAATGGGGCGAGCGTGACGTTGGCGCATCCGGTGACGCCGCGCAAGCTGATCAACCGGGTCTCGCGCCTGCTGCCGGGAGATGGCAAGTCCACGCTCCAGGCAGGACCGATCGCCCTGGATCTGGCGCAGCGCACCGTGCGCTGCCGCGGCAAGGAATCCAGGCTCACCCCTAAGCAAACGAAACTGCTTGAGGTCTTCCTGCGCAACCCGGGTCGCTTGATGACTCGACCTGTGCTGATCCGGCAGGTCTGGCATACGGACTACACCGGAGATACCCGGACTCTCGACGTCCACATGAGCTGGCTGCGACAGGCCATCGAGCCGGATCCGCGCAGCCCTACTTTTCTCAAGACAGTGCGCGGGATAGGCTACAGGTTCGACCTGCCGGAGCCGAAGCACGCCTAGATGCCGAGTTCGGGCTGCGCCGACGCCTGACCGGTCAACCCATTCGCCATCACTACCCGCACCTCTACTTGTGGTGTGCCGGCAGGGATGCCCGAGATCATCAGCGGGAGGCTCGGGTCGCGCCAGCGGCGTGGAATCGCGGCCTGAGGCCGCATCGGACCCTCAGGGGCACCCCACGCGGCCTCCCAAAGCACAACTTCCTCCGGGAAGGCCTGCGGAGCTGCGCCCCGCAGGCCTGCAAGCTCCACGTGCAGTCTGCCAGAGGCGGAACGGAGCCAGGCCACCGGTTTAGCGCCGCCTGGCAGCGGCCGATCGTGCCACAGGGTGAGCGCCGGCCGGTCGGGGAGCAGCAGCAACCGGCGGTAGGTGGTCCAGAAGGCGAGAGGGGATTGGTCGATGCCGATGGTCTGGCGACCCGTGCGGCAGGCGACGGCCAGCGCCGTGCCCGACCCGCAGAATGGATCGAGCACGATCCCGCCCGGTGGGCACGAGGCGAGGATGATGCGCTCCAGCAGGGCTTCAGGCTTCTGGGTCGGGTAGCCTGTGCGTTCTGCGTGCAGCCGGGCGACCACCGGGAAATACCACCAATCCTCGGGCACTTTGCCCCGCACCAGGTCTGGCTGCTTGCCGAAACCTGCCTTGGGCGAACTCCGGAAGGTCCGGACGGTGGCCGGGTTGTAAGCCATTCGCACTGCGTCCGAGTCGAAGTAGTAGGCCGGGCTCTTGGCGTAGATCAGGAGTGTGTCGTGCTTGCGGTTGAACCCCCGGCGGATTGGCGATGGACCGTGATACACCCACACCACTTCGTTCAGCAGCGCCTGGCGCCCGAAAATCTGGTCCAGCAGCAGCCTGGCGTACGGCGCGGCGTGCCAGTCGAGGTGGAGGTAGAGCGTGCCGTGAGGGGAGAGCAGGTGGTACATGGCCAGCAAGCGCGGTTCGAGCATGGTCAGGTATTCCGGCAGGCCGCCCCAACGATCGGCGAAACCGAGCTCGGTCTTCCATGTCTCGGGCTGGCGCGAGTTCTCTCCGGTCCCCACCCGAGCCCGGTAGGCCCGATCGGTCAGGAAAGGAGGGTCGGCGTAGATCAGGTCGATCCTGGCCTCGTGGCTCTGCATCAGGGCCAGCAGGGCTCCCAGGTTGTCGGCGTACAGCAAGCGGTTGTCGTGGGAGGGATCGCCGGCGTGCGGAAGGGGGGAGGAAGAGAAGCAGGTCAGAGACGCCGGCGCGGCCTGCTCGCTCTGCCAGCGTCCTTCCCATCCGAGTTGCAGCCGGGGGGGCTGGCGGCGGCCTCCGGACATGGCGCTTTTGCTCCTTGGTCTCGCCGCAGCTGTCCACGCGCCGGGCTGACTTCGGCGCGGGCCCGGGGCGAGGCCAACTCAGCCGAGGACCAGGCGCCTCGGCCGGCGCCTGCGGCCGACGTCAGCTCCCGCCGAAATGACGGCGCAAGATTTCTTCCAGCGTCGGCTGGCCGATCTCCTGGAGATCGTAGCGAACCCGCTGGGCGGGCTTGTTGATCTTCATCAACTTGGCCAGGTCGATGGGCGTGCCGATCAAGACCAGGTTGGCGTCGGACCGGTTGATGGTGTCCTGCAGTTCCTTCATCTGCTTCTTGCTGTAGCCCATGGCCGGCAGCACGTTGCCGATGGTCGGGTACTTCTGGTAGACGGCGGCAATGCTGCCCCGGGCATACGGCCGCGGATCGATGACCTCGGCGGCGCCGAACCGCTGGGCGGCGACCCAGGCCGCGCCGTAGCCCATTTCCCCGTGGGTGACGGTCGGACCGTCTTCAATGGCAAGCACCCGCTTGCCGCGCACCTGCTCCGGACGGTCGACGAAGATCGGGGATGCAGCTTCGACCACCGTTGCTCCCGGGTTCGCCCGCAGGATGTTCCTGCGGACCTGGAGCACAGCCGCGGCGTCTGCCGAATCGACCTTGTTGATCACCACGACATCGGCCGAGTACAGGTTCATTTCGCCTGGATGATAAGTGAGTTCATGTCCAGGGCGGTGTGGATCGACGACTACGATTTGCAGGTCGCTCTTGTAGAACGGGAAATCGTTGTTGCCCCCGTCCCATAGGATCACATCCACCTCTTCTTCGGCAGCTCTCAAGATACGTTCGTAGTCGACCCCTGCGTAGACAATCACGCCCTGGGCGAGATGGGGCTCGTACTCCTCCCGTTCTTCGATCGTGCAGTTCTGGGCTGCCAGGTCCTTGTAGGCGCCGAATCGCTGCACGGCCTGAGACGCAAGATCGCCGTAGGGCATCGGGTGGCGGATGGCGGCGACGCGCAGTCCCATACCGCGCAGGATCATTGCCACGCGGCGTGTGGTCTGGCTCTTTCCGCTTCCAGTGCGGACTGCACAGATCGAGATCACGGGTTTGGTGGACTGGATCTGGGTCGAGCTCGCGCCCATCAAGCGGAAGTCCGCTCCGGCCGCCAGCACCTCAGACGCCTTGTGCATGACGAATTCATGCGAAACATCGCTGTAGGCGAACACGACTTGGTCTACATGCTGCTTGCGAACTAGAGACACCAGTTCGCTTTCCGGGTGGATCGGAATACCGCCCGGATAGAGCGGACCTGCCAGGCTGGCGGGATACACCCGTCCTTCGATATTGGGGATCTGCGTGGCGGTGAACGCCACCACCTCGTACTCCTGGCGGCTGCGGAAGTACACATTGAAGTTGTGGAAGTCGCGTCCGGCCGCACCCATGATGATCACGCGCGTTCGCGTCATGTTCGGATCTCCTCCAGCTAGGGTCGGTGACAGAGGCCATCTTCTCAGCCGGCGAGCGGCCGAGGCGGATCCATCACGCTCAAGTCCTCTTACATGCTCTCCGGTGCCCGGATGTCCAGCAGGCGCAGGCTGTTGGCGATTACCTGCCGGGCCGCAGCCGTCAGCCGGAGCCGGGCGGCCACGACGGCAGGATCGCCTGCCTGGAGCACTGGCACCGCATGATAGAACGAATGGAAGGTCCGGGCGAGCTCGTAGGCGTAATTCGCCATGTGCAGCGGCTTGTAGTCGATGGCGGCTTGTTGCACGGTCGTTGGGAAGCGGGCGATGAGATCGATGAGCTCAGTTTCCAGGGGCTCGAGCGGATAGGAGAAATCGGCCGAATCCGGGAGCCTGCCCGCCTTCTTCAGAATGCTGCATGCCCTGACGTGCGCGTTTTGGATGTAGGGGGCAGACTGTCCATCGAAGCTCAGGGCGGTCTCCATGTCAAACACGATGTCGCGGGTGTTGTCCACCGATAGCATGGCGTACGCCAGTGCGCCCAGCCCCACCTGGGTGGCCACCTCGCTGCGACGATCGGCAGGCAGATCTGGGTTCTTTTCCTCGATCACCGCCAGCACCCGCCGGACGGCCTCATCGGCTACGTCTTTGAAGAACACCACGTTGCCCTTGCGCGACGACATAGCACCGGCCGGGAGTGAAACGAAGCCGAAGGCCAGGTGGTAGCACTTGGCGGCTTCGGGAAAGCCCCATAGTTCCAGGATCTTGAACACCTGCTGGAAGTGCAGGCTCTGCCGGACATCGACGACGTAGATGGAGCGGTCGACGTGGAAGTCCCCGAACTTGCGCTTGGCCAGGGCGAGGTCATTGGTGATATACAGGGTCGTACTGTCGCTGCGCAGGATCACTGCGGTGCGGTACTTCTCTTTCTCCAGGCCCAGCTTCTCGTCGATCTTGACGATCACCGGCCCCCCCCGGGGGCGTTCGTCTTCCGCGATTCCGCGCCCAATCAGTTCTTTGACGATTTCCTTGCCAAGGGTGGCGACGTCGCTTTCGAAGAAGAACACATCCATCCGAATGTCCAGCATGCGCAGGACGTCGTTCAGCTCGTCCAGGCTCCACTGCCGGGTCTTGAGCCACAGCTCACGCACCTCGGGATCGCCAGCGTCCCAACGGCGGTAGAGCTCTCGCCGCTCAAGGTCGTAGGCCTCGCGCTCCGCCCGCTCATCGTCCGTCTCCTGGTCCTTCGGGGTGAGGCGCAGGGTGGCTTCGGCGTAGATGTTGGCCAGCCACCGACCTCGCTCGTGGATGCCTTGGGGTTCCTCTCCTAGGTGGAAGCGCTGGTAGGCCCAGATGCAGGTGATCACGCCCAGGCCCATATCTCCGGGGTAAGAGGCGCGGATGGTATCGAATCCAGCGAATTCGACCAGCCGGGCGAGCGATTCCCCCAACAGCGCCGCCCGAGCGTGTCCCATGTGGATCGAGTGGTGGGTGTTCGGCTGGAAGAACTCCACCATCACCCGCTCGCCCTTCGGCTGGCCGCGTCCGAAATCGCCGGCGTCGGAGATCGCCTGGTCGACGACGCGGCGGGTGAAGACCGCCGTGTCCAGGTACACGTTGATGTATGCCTTGTCGGCGGAGATCCGGGAAATGCCATGCGGCAGATGGATGTCGACCACTGCCTGCTGAGCGAGGTCTTGTGCCCGACGGCCAACGTCAGCGGCCTTGCCCTGCCGGGCTTCATCAGCGGCAGCCTGGAAGCAGGCCGCGCTGCCGTAGCCCCAATGGCCCGCGAACGGAATGGGCATCCACTGTAAGCGCTCAGGCGGAGGGCAACCGAGCCGGAGCAGGTTGGTGCGCACCTGTTCGCCGACTTGGTCGAGTTCAGATTCGAACATGCCGGGCGATTATAGCATGTGGCCTGGCGTGGCTCGGCCGCAGGCCTATGACCCGGATAACGCAACGGCGGCACCTGATCGAGGCGCCGCCGCCAAGGTCCGATCGGGACGAACGATCGACGGTAGTCAGGGATTCTTCTGGGCCCGGCTGAGGTGTTTCATCAGCCGGCTCTTGCGCCGCGAGGCGTTGTTGCGGTGGATCACGCCCCTGGAGGCTGCCTTGTCCAACTCGCGCAGGGCCGCGGCCGTCGAGGCTTCGGCGGTCACAGGGTTGTCGTCGATCGCCTCACGCGCGTTCTTCACGAACGTCCGGGCGCGGGTGCGGATCCTCTTGTTGCGCATCTGGCGCTTGGGGTTCTGGCGCATGCGCTTCTTCGCGGATTTCAGGTTCGCCAAAGCAGCCTCCGGGCAGTCATCAAGTCGCAGACCGCCATTCTACCCGCCTCCGGCGAGACTGTCCAGACGTATCGGAACCTGGCCCTGAGGGCGAGGAGCCCGCCCTCCCGGCCCGGCTGCGTTTCGCTCAGGCGGTTGCCGTTGGTTCCGAGGCTGCTGGCCCCGAGTCTTGGCAGGAGGGGCGCCTGAGAGTGCACTTGGCCTTCCGGCGGTTGCGCATAGGCGTGGCGCAGCAGATCCTGCCGACCTGGGCAGCTACGACCGGGTTGCGCAGAATTGGGCACGTCAGGCTTGGCCGTCAGTCGTCGGCGGGGCGCGCAGCGCAATCTCGAACCTGGCCCCGCCATCTGCACCCTCCAGAACCGTGAGGGAGCCCCCATGAGCCTCGATCGCCAGGCGGGCGAAGGGCAG
>JALHUE010000172.1 GCA_022866145.1 Anaerolineales bacterium
GTCCGACGAGGACGGTCGTTGACCTCGGCCCGGCCTGTAAGCCGACTGGAAGGCCGCCCGGGACGCCGTTCTGCGTAGAATGGATCCAGACGCCCGGCATGGCCGGACCGTCGCCGCTGTGCGCACCGATGGACGGCACGCGCAGGAAGAGGCAGATGGCACGAATCCTGATCGTCGACGACGAGCCCGATACGGTGCGCATCCTCTGCCTGGCGCTGCAGGTGCTTGGCCACCAGGCGCAGGGCGTGTGCAGCGGAGCTCAGGCCCTCGAAGCGTTGGCGGCATCGTTGCCAGACGCGGTTCTCCTGGACATCATGATGCCCGAGATGGATGGCTTCGAGACCCTGCGGCGAATCCGAGGCATGCCCTCGGTCAACGGACTGCCGGTGTTGTTTGTGACGGCCAGTGCTGAGGCCGATCTGGGACTACGCGGCGCCGCGGCTGGCGCGCAGGGCGTGTTGCATAAGCCGGTCGATCTCCACACCCTCGGATCGTGGATCGACGGCCTTCGCTCTCAGCTCCCTATCTCCGAGGGTACCCTTCGGGCCGCCTCCTAAGCCAGGTCCCCTCCAAGCGAACCGACCTCCATCCTCCTCGACAGGGATTCCCTTCGTCGTTTGGGGGAAACCAGGCTGACCAGGCCCAAGCAGCAAGTTCCGCCCGCGACCCGTGCCGGCTTGCGCGCCCAGCGATGCTCGACGTGAGGACCCCACGCACTTAGCGTCCCTTCGTGGGATGCGCGTGCAATCCCCTGAAGCCCTTTCACTCGATTGCCATCCGGCTGCTGGACGCCAGCGCAATCCCAGCGGATCCCACCATTCCCCCACCTGCCCAAGGCAATCCCGGCCGCGCTCCCGCCCTACGTCAGACCCACCAGCGGCTCGGCCCGGTAGTCAACCGCAACGCCACCGGACCAGACCGTCGGCTGCAGCGCAGATACTCTCGACAGCCCAGACTGAGGCTTGCACCCCTGGTCGGCTTTGCCCCTCGACAACGGGGGGACAATAGACCCGGCAGTTGCCAAAGCCATGCGCACCTTACACCCAGAGTCCTTCCTGCGGATGTTCTTCTCGCTGCTCGCCGTCGCCGCCACGACCGGGCTGCTGGTTCTCGCCCAGCCTTGGCTGAGCACGCCGAGCGTCGCCCTGCTCTACTTGCTGCCGGTCGGCGTCAGCACGGCGCTATGGGGTCTTCCTTCGGGGATCGCGGCGGCGGTGGCGGCTTTCCTGACGTTCAACTTCGTGGTCCTGCACCCCTACTTCACTCTGCGTACTCCGTCCTCAAGAGACACTTGACCCATTCGTCTTCCTGGTGGTCGCCATCACCATCAGCCAGTTGCTGGGGGCGGCCCAGGCCGGCCTGGCCCGGGCCAAGGCCCGCGAGCGGGGAAGCCCTACACCTCAACGAACTCAGCCCTGCCCCGCTGGGCCTGACGGACCTGGCATCGATCAGGCGCGCGATCGCCGAGCGAATCCTGATGACCTTGCCGGGGATGCAGGTCGGGATCGTGCTGCAGCCCGACGGCGGTTCTCCCGGGGCGGAGAGTCCCCTGCCGGCCCATTCCCTGCTGATCTCCCCAATCGGCTTCCGAGACCCAAAGCAGATCCATCGCATCGTGCGCGACAAAGCCCGGGTACGGGGCGGGATGGCTTCGATCGTCGAATGGCAATCCCTCAAGATGCAGGAAACCCGCTACGGCCTGCTGCTCGGACTGTCCCGCTTCCGGGAGCGGTTCGGTGTGCGCCGCCCGGTGACCGACGCCCTTCCCGTCCCGGCTGGCGACTACGACCATGCCCTGCACGTCGACGACCCATCGGCTCCCTCCATCCTAGCGAAGTACCTCGATACGCCGCCGCTCCCGGCGGCAGAAGCACCCAAGGTGGTCTGAGCCTGCCAGGACACGTGGCGGCAGCAAATGAACGGGCCCATCCCACAGGGCCCGTTGCTCTTCGTTCCAGAAGCTGGTGGCCATCTTGGAGTGACTGAGTGGCAGTTCCGCAACCCCGTCGCCCAGCTCGCGTCACCCGACCTACGGCGGTGATGGTATTATTCGGTTCTCGTATGGTCGGCATTTCCGCCGAGTTCTGAGAGGCCTCCATGCCAGACACCCACGTGCAGCCGGGCGGCAGTCCGTCGGCTCTGCCTCCCACTCACCTCCAGCAAGAACTGCAAGACCACGAGACCTTGCTCCAGGCCCAGACAAAGATGGTGCAGCGCTTCCTGGAGGCCCAAGGAGCTCAGTTGGCCGAGGCGTTGGTCCGGCGCGCGCCCCAGGCGCGCTTCACGTTGCCCGACGAGGTGGTGACGGACGCTCAGAGCAGGACCTCCGCCCGGGTGCCGGCGGCTGGGCGGGAAGAGACCATCGGCGGCTTCGTCGACCGGGTGACACGCAGCGATGTGCGCGTCCTGGTCCGCCAGCGTCTGGCGGAGTTGGAGCAATCGGGCGATCCAGCGGTGGAGGCCAGCGCCCGCCTGGTGCGGCACGCCACGGTGCAGCATATGATTCGGCGCATGCTGCCCTCCGGACGAAGCGTGAATTATCAGGCGGCGGAGGGCGAGGCGATCGCCTCCGTCCCGGTCGTCGCAGACGCCGATGTCGGCTCCGCCATCACCGCCGCCACGGATGCCATCGCCGAGGAGGGCGCGGCGGAGGAGGGTCGCGGCGAGCTGCTGGTCCCGTATGTGCCCTACGCCCGCCAGTTCTATCTGCCGCAGTGGGTGGCCTTCGACGAGCAGGACCGCCTCGTCGTCGGATCGCAAAGCGAGGCCGAAGCGGATGTCGCCTCGATGCAGCGCTTCCTCTTCGTGCTGCACGCGGCCGTTTCCCTGGCTCCCTACATCGTGGCCGATGATGAGTATCAGCGGAAGCGTTACGGCATCCTGGGCCAGCTCGTCAACCAGGCGCGTGCCCTGGCCCGCTTCGAGACGCGTGGCATCATCGACACGATCCAGCGCCGGGCGGCGGCCAGCGACCTCAACCGCGGCCTGAGCCTGAGCCTGCCCTACTTCGACGACCAGGCGCTGGAAATGAGAACCCGCGACTTCGAGGTGATCCCGGCCGGCCGCATCATGTTCGTACCGGCCTTCGTCGTGCGCGCCGCCCGCGATGAGGCCGTCAAAGTGGCGCAGGATACCCGCCTCGACCCCGGCACGCGCCGCCACCTGCTCGACGAGCTCGCCCTGCTCGAACGGTCCTTCCTGACTCCCGAAGATCCCCTAGCCCCCAAGCCCCTACCGAAGGCCTAGCTAGATGCTGTTCTCCATTGGCTTGCTGATCCTGATCGTGGTTGTTGCCTATCGGCTATCCCCGCGCGAACGCGGCGAGGACGCCCATATCCACGGCGCCGGCCAGATCGGCTTGCTGGCCGCTATTGCCTTGTTCGGTGTCGACTACTTCACCTCCTACTTCTACGCCACCGGCGAGATGTTGAGCGCTCTGCACCCCTACGGGCTTGAACGATGGGGTTACATCGCGGTCCTCTTCATTGCTTTCGCCAACTTCGTCTTCGGCGCCCTCTATATGTATTCGCTGGGCGTCTTCAACGAGGGCGGCGGGTCCTACACCGCTTCGATGCGCTACCTGACACCGGGGCTGAGCCTGGTGGTGGCCGTTGTCCTGATTCAGGACTACGTGTTGACCATCGTCGTTTCGACCCTTTCCGGCGTCGATCAGCTGCTATCGATCACCAACTCCTATGGGATCCCCTGGATCTATCACTTCATCCTGGGCGCGGCGCTTGCTTCGATAACCTGGTATTTGACCATCCGCGGTCGGGGCGAGTCGGCGCGCATCGTGTTCACCGGGCTGGGGATCTTCGTCATGCTGAGTGTCACACTGGCCGTGGGGCTATTCGCCGCCATGTCGCACGGCGTCCCGCCGGCACCTTCCGGACCGGTCGAACCAGCCACTCTGAGCCAGTCCCTCTACCATCTCCTGACCGCCTCGATGAAAGGTATGGTTGCGCTCTCCGGGCTGGAGGCGATGTCCAACGGCATCCAGTTCGTCAAGGACGAGGACTTCTCCCTGGTCAAGTGGGGCAAGGCACACGCCCCACGCTTCAAGAAGCTATGGAAGTTCTACAGTGGCAAGTCCGGCATCGGCCGCGTCGTGCAGACTTCCTTTTTGTTCTACGGCGGGCTGACCACGCTCTTTCTGACCAGTTTCAGTATCTACTTCAACGTATACGATGGAAGTTTCGGCCGCAGCATCGTTGGGAATCTGGCTTTCATCGGGTTTGGCCAGATTCCAGGAGGGACGATTCTGTACTGGAGCTACCAGATCCTGGCCGTCGCTCTGCTAGCATTCGCCTCAATGACAGCCTTTCAAGATCTGCAGGCAACTGCCTGGCGCGATGTGGCCATCGGTGAAATCCCCGAGTTCGTCGTCTACCGCAACAAGGGCGGTACATTCACTCGTTCTGTGACGGCCGGCTTCATCGCCGCCGTGGTGATCCAGTTCCTGGTCCGCGGGCGCACCTCCGCCGCCGTGCCCTTCTACGGCGTGGGCGTGTTCATGCCGATCATGGTGATGGGCCTGGCGGTGCGCCAGCATATCAAGCACACCTACACGGGGAAGACCCGCCAGTGGGGGATGGCCGGTGCCAGCTTCGCCGCCGCGTTGGCAGCCTCGGTCTTTGTTGGTCAGATCGTCGGGAAATGGGCGGAGGGCGGCTGGATCGTCCTGATCTCCTTCACTCTGCTGATCGTGATGGCTCACGCCCTCCTGATCTCCCCCATCGGATATCGTGACCCTGATCAGATCTACCGGATCGTGCGCCAGAAAGCCCGCGTGCAGGGCGCCATGGGGTCGATCGTCGAATGGCAGTCGCTTAAGATGCAGGAATACCGCTTTCGGCTGCTGGCCGGCATCACGCGCTTCTGGGGCTTCTTTGGTGTACGGCGCCCCTTGCGCTATGAGCCCACGCCGGTGACCGCCGGCGAATACGATGAAGCTGTGCACCTCGACCTGCACACGGCTCCTTCCATCCTTGTCCCATACATGACCCATCCCCCGGAGGAGCCGAGGACAGAGCCTATCCCACCGGGTGATCCCCCAACGGAACCAAAGGAGTAGAATCGAGCCCGGTCAGTCGGCCTGGGAGCCGAACGCCCGGCCCGGGCTGACCGCGCGCCCATGGATTCCCTCCCCCTGCATGCCCTGCGACCGGGTGAGGTCTACACGGCCCTCGAGACCTCCACCCACGGCCTGACCCAGGATCAGGCCGCGGCGGCCCTGCGTCTGTACGGCTCCAATACGCTCTCCGAACCCGCCCACCTGCCACTGTGGCGCTTGCTGCTGGGGCACATCACACACCTGATGGCGCTCGTGCTGTGGGCGGCCGGGTTGCTGGCCTTCATCGCCGGCCAACCCGCCCTGGGCGTGGCGATCTGGATCGTGGTGCTCATCAACGCCGCCTTCTCCTTCTGGCAGGAGTATCGGGCACAGCAGGCGATGCAGGCCCTCAGCCAGCTGTTGCCCAACCACGCCCGCCTGATCCGGGACAGCGAAGAGATCCGCCTGCCGGCCAGCCAGGTCGTCCCCGGCGACCTGCTGGTGCTGGCCGAGGGCGACAACATCCCCGCCGACGCCCGCCTGGTCGAGGAGTTCGGCCTGCGCACCAACAACACCACGCTGACCGGCGAGGCGCTGCCGGCGCGCAAGACCAGCGACGCCTCGCTGCGGGACGACCTGACCGAGCTCGAACAGCCCAACCTGGTCTTCGCCGGTACGTCGGTGGTCTCCGGTACCGGGCGGGCGGTGGTGAGCGCCACCGGCATGCTCACCCAATTCGGCCGCATCGTGCGCCTTACGCAGCAAATCCGCGAGCAGCCCAGCCCGCTGCAGCAGGAGATGCGCCGGCTGACCCGCCGCATCTCGCTGATCGCCCTGGCCATCGGGGTCGGTGTTTTCTCGGTCGGCACGCTCGAGGTCGGCATGCCGCTGTTCGAGGCTTTCTTGCTGGCGATCGGAATCGTGGTGGCCGCCGTCCCGGAGGGCCTGTCGCCAACGGTCACCCTGTCGCTGGCCATCGCCGTGCAGCGGCTGGCGCAGCGGGGAGTGCTGGTCAAGAAGCTGGCCATGGTCGAGACGCTGGGGACGATCTCGGTCCTGGCGACCGACAAGAGCGGGACCCTGACCCAGAACCAGATGACCATCCGTGAGGTGTGGGTGGGCGGCCAGCGCCTGACCGTCTCCGGCGTGGGCTATGAGCCGCGGGGCGAGTTCACGCCACCGGTGCGCGCCACCCCAGTCGCCGGCGAATTCGAAGAGCTGCTGTCGGCGGCCCTGCTGTGCAACAACTCACGCCTGAATCCGCCGACGGCCGAACGCCCGCAATGGACCTGCCTCGGCGACCAGACTGAAGCCGCCCTGCGTGTCCTGGCCCTTAAAGGCGGGTTGGACCAGGACGACGTGCTTTCCCAGCTGCCGCGGGTGCATGAGCTGCCCTTCGACGCTCGCCGCAAACGCATGTCCACA
>JALHUE010000173.1 GCA_022866145.1 Anaerolineales bacterium
CCGGCCACGGCCCGCGAAGTCGCGCCGATGGCGCGCATCACGCCGATCTCCCGGCGGCGTTCGTAGACGTTGATCGAGAATGTGCTCAGCAGACCCACGGCGCCAATTCCGGCCGCCAGGATAGCCATCGCCAGAAGCAGGTAGACGATGATGTCGAATTGCGCTTCGGACTGAGCGCGCGTCTCGTCAGCAGTCTGCACCATGGACGGCTCCATGTGCCGGGCAGTGAAGGTTGACTTGAGATCCTTCGCCAATTGCTCCCGGCCCTGGGGGCTGTCTTCGGCCGAGCGCACCATCAGCATCCATCCCCGTCCGGCGTTCTGCGTCGCCCGTGCCAGAGAGTCGTAGGGAACGAAGTTGTCGGTCAGCTCGTTGCCGATCTTGAGCATCAGCCCGACGACCTCCCAGTCGACCTCCTTCTCTCCAATGGCAAGCTGGATACGATCGCCGACCTCGATCCCTTCGTCCGTCGCCAGGTCGAGGTTGAGCACGATGGCGTTCCGGTCATCCGGCTGCAAGTTGCGCCCGCCGACGATCCGCGGCGCAAACAGCTGCGAGTCCCCGGGAACGCCCCAAATGAACATCTGCTTGGGCTCGCCCACCAAGCTGTCCAGCTCCGCCGGCATTTGGGACCAGACCTCGGCGCGCGCCGTGCCCGGGGTTTCCTCGGCAACCTCCTTGAGGCGGCGGATGCTGATCGGCCGATCGAACGTCATCAGCACATCGAACCCCAGGCCTTGCAGCAGCACGTCGATCGTACGATCCGCCGAAGCCTTCAGGCTCATCACCATCATGAAGGTCAGCCCGGCCAGGACCAGGGTGATCATCGTCAGCGCCAGGCGGGTCTTGCGGCGGAAGGTGTTGCGCAGGCTGAGCGCCAGCGGCCGCGGCAGCCCCTTCACCCGGCCGACCAGACGATCGAGCCAGCTAGAGCCGAAGTGGCCGCCGATGCCGTAGGTGCTGAGCGCCCGGGCGACGCGGATGCGCGATCCTCCGTAGGCGGGGATCAGCGCCGCCGTCACCGGGACGACCAGCGCCATCACCACCTGCAGGATCGCCGCCTGCGGGATAATGCGCATCGCCCCGACCGGGATGTTAAGCAGGTCGAGCAGCATACCTGCCAGGCTCCTGGCCGCCACCGCCGCCAGCGGGATGGCGAAGATCAGAGCGAATACCCCGTAGAAGAGCGCCGTCACCAGATAGACGCGCAGCACTCGTCCCCGGGTCGCCCCCACCGCCTTCATCACCCCGATCTGCCATACCTGCTGGGTGACCGTAGCGTTCATGATGTTGGCGATCAGGAATCCGCTCAGCCCCAGAGACAGCAGCCCCAGCACGCTCAGGATCAGCAGCACACCGTCGATCGAGGACTGGAACCAGTGGACGTCGGACTTGAAGGTCTCGGCGTACCACACGGTGAAGCCCTGCTTCTCGACCCGCTGGGTATAGTAGGTCCCGGCTTCCTTCTCATCCTGCCAGTCCAGGCCGGCGCTCTCGGGCGACTCAAGCAGCAAGTTCAGGGCGGTGAACCCGGCGTCCCGGCCTTCGAGCCAGGCGGCCGTCTCCAGCGTCGTGTAGAAGACCGGGTCACCGCCGAACTGCGGCGGGAACACCCGCGTGTTGCGCGCCACGCCCACGATCGGCAGCGAGCGCACGCGCCCCGGCGCGTCGACCTCGATGGTGGCGCCCATTGGGATGTCGAAGTAGCTCGACGACAACCGCTCGACGGCCACCACATGGTTGGCGGGACTGGCCTGGGCATGGTGCCCCGGCCACACACCGTCGATCAGGTCGAACAGATTGACCTGCTGGTCCAGGTAGTCCAGACGGGCCTGCAGCGTGCCATCGCGCCAGTCCGTTTCGCCCTCCAAACGCCAGCGGATGGTGGTGTAGTCTTCGCCCTCGGCGGCGGCCACCCCCCGCTCCTGACGCATCGACTCGACGAAGGCTTGCTCGAAGCGATCGGTGTACAGGATGACGTTGGGGAACCGGCTGGCGCTGTGCGACTCGGACATGCGTGCCCGCATCAGGCCCGACAGGCCGAAGACCATCCCCAGGGCGAACACGCCGACGGTCGTTGCCAACACCACCAGCAGCGTGCGCAGGCGGTTGATCCACAGGTCGCGCAGCACCTTGCGCCAGATGACGCTCATCGGGTGTAGCCCCCATTGACGTCCTCGTCGCGCTGGATCCGGCCATCGAGCAGGTGCAGGATACGCTCGGCGCGTTCGCTCAGCGCCTTGTCGTGGGTGACGACGACCATGGTCTTGCCCTCGCTGTCGAGGGCATCGAACAGGTCGAAGACCTCGCGCGCGGTCTTCGAGTCCAGATTGCCCGTTGGCTCGTCGGCCACGACCAGCGGCGGGTCGTTGGCCAGCGCCCGGGCGATGGCTGCCCGCTGCTGTTGGCCGCCGCTCAGCGTGCTCGGGAGCTTGTGGGCTTGCTCAGGGATGCCCACCCGTTGCAGCCAGTGCATCGCCCGCCCTTCGCGCTCGGACCGGGCATACACCCCACAGAAGTCCATCGGTAGGATCACATTTTCGAGCACGGTCAGCGTCGGCAGCAGTTGGAAGAACTGGAAGACCACCCCCACCTGCCGGCCGCGCCAGCGGGCCAGGTCGTTCTCGTTCAAGCCGTGGATCTCGTGGCCGGCGACGTGGATCTCCCCGTCGGTCGGCGCGTCGATGCCGGTGATCATGTTGAGCAACGTCGACTTGCCCGAGCCCGAAGGCCCGACGATGCTCACAAACTCCCCCGGGTCGACCTGCAGGTTGATGTCCTTGAGCACCATCACGCTGCCGGCCTCGGTGTCGTAGGCCTTGAAGACCTGCCTCAGATCGATGATCTTGCCGTTCGACGTTTCCATGCCCTACCCCTGATCGCGGATAAGCTGGCCGGCCTTCTGCTGCAGGCGGCTGCCTTCTACTATACGTACGTCCGCAAGCCCCGGGTGCCGCGGAGGCTTGCGGGACCCGGCGCTGCCAATAATACGATGGAAATTGAGCCGATCCGAAGGCAGGGCTGGCCGGAGATCGGGAGCCGGACTGGGCGGTGTCTCCTGCGGAGCCCAGCCCTCAGCTCGACAAGCCTGATCCCTGCCGGACGGCCACGGCCCGAGCCTATTCATCCCCGGCACTGCGTTCTGTAGGTGTCCAAGCAGGAGGCCATGCCGCCAGGCAGGCCAGGGGCCCATCCCCTCGGAATAGAGATCGTTCCCTTGCCACCGGCTGCCCGCCTCCAGGCCACCGAGGTTCTGACCCGGGCCTTCATGCACGATCCCTCCTATCGCCGCATCTTCCCAGAGGAAGATCGCCGCAGGTCCATGACCGGGCTGTGGCAGGCGCGGTTGACCACTTGCCTGCGCTATGGCCAGGTGCTCACCACCCCCGGTCGGGCGGGCGTTTCGTGCTGGCTCTCCCCAGGAAACACGGATCTGACCTGCTGGAAGATCTTGCGGACGGGGGTGGCCCTGCCCCCGGCAGTAGTCCGCTTCCAGCCCGAACCTCGCTGGCGGTTCATGGACATGGTCAATGCCACAGATCGGCTACGCCTGCAGCAGATGCGCCTGCCTCACTGGTACCTGTGGGCGCTCGGTGCCGACCTGGGGCGGCAGCGGCATGGCATCGGCATCGCGCTGCTCGAACCCATCCTCGAGCGGGCGGTTCGGGACGGCACACCATGCTACCTGGAGACGGAGACCGAGGCCAACCCTAGCTTCTACCCCCGGCGAGGCTTCGAGGACGAGATCGCCCGGCTGCAGCTGTGGTCGATGGCGCGCCCGCCGCGCCCGGGAAGCGAGACCGGCAGCGGCGTCGCCTGAGAAGCACGAGACCTGCGTCACGGCCGGCGGTGGAGGCAGTGCCCCACGCGGCCCCCGTACACGGCAAGATTGCGCGGTGGGGGTTCGGGCTCCGCCCGAACCCCCACCGCGTTTTCCTTCGGCCGCGCTGGCCGGCTGGCACAGGCCCGATGCGTGTCGATCCCGGATGGATCGCCCGCAGGGTCTGGCGGTAGGAGCGGCTCTGGCGCCGGCAGCCATCAGGTCGATAGGCGGGCAGAAAGCGAATGCCGCCGAGGTCTGTCTCGGCGGCGATGGTGGGCGGTATAGGACTTGAACCTACGACCTTTGCGATGTCAACGCAACGCTCTAACCAACTGAGCTAACCGCCCGCGAGATCGAATTATACCCCGGGACCACACCGGGCCAGCCCACCATGAGTTCCACTTGCAAGTGCAACGCTAGGAGAATAGCGTTGTATGGTGACTTATGTCCACCTCTCGGCAGCCTGCCGGGGGATTCGTCGTCTGGGGGAGGGCAAGCGCGTGGCCTCGCCCTCCGGTCTAGGCCCAGTTGTATCCATTGCCCTCGCTTCCCAGTAGATGAACCTCGTGAGCCACCATTGCCAGATCTACCTGGACACCCGTTGATCACCGGGGGTTCATTGCCAGCGTGACCACCTGCTCTCTGGTGAGGCGACTTCCCATCGACCACGCCTGGGTGAAGGCCTCATTGCCGAGTGCGCGCCGGGTATCGGCCACGGCCTGGTCATAGTCGCCCTGGTTGACGGGCGCGTGGGGCACCCCCACGGATTCTCGCATCGAGGCCGCTGCCCCGAAGAGCTGCGCCGCAAGAGCCGCCTGGCCATCCCCGACCGCTAAGCGGGCAAACCCTTCCAGCGTCTCCGCCACGCCGCCGACCTCTCCAATCGCGTGGCGCAGGCTGAGGCTCTCGCTCAAGTAGGCGCGTGCCTTTTCGATCTCCCCTTCCTTCAGGCTCAGGTCCCCGAGGTTGTACAGCACCCCGGCGATCATTCGACGATCGCCCAGGTCGCGGAAGAGCGGCAGACTCTCCTCGAATCGCTGTCGCGCCGCCGGATAGTCTTCCATCAGCAGCGCCACGGCGCCCAGGTTGTTGAGCGTCGAGGCCAGTCCATTCGGGTTGTCCAGCGCCCTCCAAGAAGGCAGGCAGGATTCTAGGTAGCTGCGGGCGCGCTCGTACTCCCCGCGCTCGATCGACATCGCCCCCAGGCTGTTGAGCGACATCACCTCGCCCTGGGTATCGCCCAGATCACGGCTGAGCTCGACGCTGGTCAGCAGATGCGCCTCGGCCTGCTCAAAGTGCCGCTGCATCGCCGCCAGGATCCCGGCCCGGTTGTGCAGCCGCACCCGCAGCGAGATCGATGGGCCCTGGGGCAGGTTCAGCAGGCTCTCGATCCACTGCTGCCCCTCGGCCAGGGTGCCGCGGATCATCCAGTAGCGCGCCAGCGCCAGGGACAGCAAGGAGGCCAGCTCCGTCTCCCCCTGTGCGATCCCCCAGGCCAGGGCCTGGCGGAGGTTGCCGACCTCTTGATCGAGCCGCGGCAGCCACTCAACTTGCGACGGCCCCGCCAGCTGCGGCCCGGCTTCTTCGGCCAGGCCCTTGTAGTACTGGAGGTGATTGTGCTGGACCTCGTGGGCGTCGTCGGCGGACAGCAGCATCGCCTGCGCATGCTGCTGCATCAGGGCATGAAAGCCAAACCGGCCTGAGCGGTCCCGTCGGATCAGTGACTTGTCGCTTAGCACCTGTAGGTCTTCCGGCTGTGCATCGGCAACTTTGGCGGCAGCGTCTGCCTCCCAGCCGTCGCGAAAAACTGAGAGGCGCCGCAAGAACCGGCGATTGTCCTCCCCCAACAGGCTCCATGAATGGTCAAGAGCCGCTGCCAGGCTGCGGTGCCGGTCCGGCAGATCATGATGCTGCCCCGCCAGGCTGCGCATGTCAGCCTCCAGCCCTTCGGCGATCTCCTGACAGGTACGGGTGTCCACCGCCGAAGCGGCTAGTTCGATGGCCAGGGGGATCCCCTCCACCAGGCGGCAAATTCGATGCACGTCCGCCAGCTCCCGGCCCTCCGCACCGAGGCGGCGGTTGATGCGCCGGCCGCGCTCGAGGAACAACTCGACGGACTCGACATGCTGGATCCCCGGCTGGGGCGACTGGGGAGCAACCTCCAGTCCCTCGACCTCGTAACACCACTCGGCCTGGAGGCCCAGTCGTTCCTGCGAGGTGACCAGGATGGATAGCTTGCGAGCGTTCTCAAGCAAGGACATCAGCAGAGCTCGAGCAGCAGGCAACAGGTGTTCCAGGCTGTCGAGCACCAGCAGTAGTTCGCGATCCCTTAGGGCCTCCAGCAACTGTTCGCCGGGATCGGCCGGCCCGGCCGGATCGATGGCCAGGGCCGCCAGGATCGCCGTCGGGATCTGTTCCGCTTTATCCAGCGTCTCGGCCGGGACAAAGGCCACACCCCCAGTGAATGAGCTGCGAACCTGCTGGGCCGCCGCCAGCGCAAGGCGCGACTTGCCCACCCCGCTGCCTCCCATGAGTGTCACCAACCGATGGCCAGGATCCTCCAGGCGGTCGGCAAGCTCGGCGAGCTCCCGCTGCCTGCCGATGAGGGGCGCGGCGGGCAGCGGCAGGGGCCTGGGCGCCTCGACCTTCGCCGCCGCTGGTCCGGGGAGGTTGCCGTCCAGGATCTGCGCCTGCAGGCGCACCGTTTCGGGCGCCGGCGCCACACCCAGTTCCTCCGACAGCACACGCCGGCAGGCCTCATACTGCGCCAGGGCCTCGCTGCGCCGGCCCACCGTTGCCAGCAGGCGCATTCGTTCCCGGTGGGCCTCTTCCATCCACGGGTCGAGGTCGAGCTGCCGGCCGAGCATGCTTAGAGCGTGCTCCAGTTCGCCCGTGGCTTCGTAGAAGTTCGCCTGCCGCACCAGGGCGCCAGCCATGCGCCGGTGCAGGCGTTCCCGCTGGATGGCCGCCCATTCCTCGAAGGGATCCGCTTCTTTCAAATGAAAGCCGGCCAGGAAGTCGCGCCGGTACAAGTGGATCGCTTGTTCCTGCCGGCGCGCACAAGCCCTGCATCGGTCCGGGTGCCGGTGCACATGCCCCTTGCAGGCGTCCAGCAGTCGGGTGAATTCGCCAACGTCCGTCCAGTGGTCGCTGACTTCGTTGAACTGCAGGGAGTCGCGACGGATGCTGAGGAAGGGAGGCTGTGCCTGTTCGTCACCGATTGCCTCCCGCAGATTGGCAAGCGCCTGGCGCAAGTTGGTGCGGGCGGTGGCCTCGGGCATGTCCGGCCACAACAGCCCGACGAGCGCCTCACGTGCATGCGGCTGGTGGCTCTCCTTCAGCAGAAAGTACAGCAGAGCCCGAGCCTTCTGAAAGGCGAAGCCCTCAACAGGCGCACCGTCGAGCCCGACAGAAGGGGATCCAAGAAGACGCAGTTCGAGACGTGCCAAGATGCCGCCGTGGGCCCGATTTCGCGTCGGCGCTCCGGACCTGCGCAGGCGGAGCGCCGACGGTGACGAGCCAGAACTCGAATGACGAGGGTGTAGATTGCGCCGGCTCAGGGGCGAACCAACGCCATGACGACCCCAAGGCGAATTCTAGGCGGACTCACCCTGCGCCGCAAGGCTCCCGGTTGTCCCATGCACCGGTTCGGCGCGGCCCTCAATGAGTCGTTGTGTTGCCGGGTTGCGGCCCTCCCCCCAATCTGGATCGGGGCCTCGGCCTACAGGCAGCCGCCTCTTTCCTGAGGAGGATGGAGGCGCCGTCCCATAAGCAAGCAGCCGGCAACGCTGCCGGCCGCCGATCTCACATTCGGAACGCTTGGGCATGCCCCACCTCCCCACGGGCGTCCCTGCGGCTGGGTTGTGTCACGGGACCCAGGCCGCCTGGCTGACACGGCTTCCCAAGTCACCTACCGGTCGCGGCTCGAAGTCCGGCGGCGAGGCGGCGTACAGGATGCCATCCTGCGCCGCGATCAACAACGTACTGCCTGCCGCGGGATCCCAAACCATCGTGGCGACATCGGTCTCCAGAATGGTGCGGAAATCCTCGCCGGGGGATCGCACGACCACCCGACCCTGCTGGTTCTCGATCACCTCCCAGGCTTCGAAGCCCTGGGTCGAAAGCGCCGGGTGGTAGGAGGCATCCGCCACCGGCGGGGCGGACAGCATCTCGCCTTCGTTCGAAATCAAGCCAAGGGGATAGACATTGAAGGCGCCGCTCTCCGGGAGCCAATCGATGCCCCAGGACCGCTGCGGCAGCACTGCTTGCGGCGCACTTCCGCCGGGCATCAACAAGAATGTGCCCTCGCCCAGGGGACATGCCTCGCAATCGGTGCTCGATATCAGGACAGCATCATTGACGGGAGAGAGGGCGGCATAGGAGGCAAAGCACCCGTCGAAGGTCGTTGCTGCTTCTCCCTCCCCGGCCGCCACTGTCAACAGGTTTCTGGTGCCGCAGTCCTCGTCGTCCTCCGACGCCAGGTAGTGGCCAGCATCCAGCCATCCGACCAGGTTCCACGGCCACTTCACCCCAGCCGGCTGGGTGATGATCTCACCGTCTGCCAGGCGCACGGCCCAGGCGCCATCGGCCTGGTTGTAGCCGACGATCGCCCCGCCGAAGGGGGGAACCCAGCGCCCACCGAATTGCACGATGAACTCGCCATCCAGCGACCAGGTGGGATAGACGGCCTGGGATCCGCCGTCGGTGAGCTGAGTGATCTCGCCAGTGTCATAGGCATACACATATAGATCCGAGCTGGGGCCTTCGATCGCGCCAACAAATGCCAGATGCCGCCCCTCGCCGGGCTGCCAAGCGACGTTGTCGTACTGGGTGATGGCGTAGTAGGCAAAGGCCTGCGGGGTGAGGGGGTCGTTCAAGACATCCTCCGGCACGATGGTCTGCAGCGTGGCAAGGGCCCGGGACGCACCCTCCGGCAGGGAGATCTCCGTCAAGATGGGGCCGTGCTGAGACGCCGAGATGAAGGCCAGCCGGTCGCCGAGCGGAGAAATCGCCCGGTGCAGATCCGCCGGCCCGATGCCGGTGTCGGACAACCGAGTGAGGATGGAGCCGTCGGGGTTGGCAATCCAAATCCCCTCCGTCCCTTCGAACAGGATGTACGGCCCATCGGGGTTGAGCGAGGTGGGCGCAGGCGTGGCGGTCGGCACGGGGAGCACAGTCGGCGCCGGCTTCTGCGTCGTGACCGCAGCGGAGAATGCGGTTGGGCCGCCATCCGGCCCGGGAGCTGTCAGTGGTGCGCTCGCTGCCGGGGCGCAGGCCGCCAGCGCGAGGCCGACGGCCATCAAGATCATCCAGCTCGAACGTATTCCCTTTCGCATGCTTCCCAATTCCTCCATTTCCACCGGGATCAGACGCCGCCCCTGCCGGGCAAGCTGAGACGCTTCAGGTGAGGCGAGCAGTCTGCCCAGCCACGAAATCCTCGCCTCCGGTGGGTTGACATCCAAGTCCTCCTGGCAGCGGTCCTTGGCCGGAGACACCGTCCACGAGCAACTCCCCCGGCCGCCGGTTCGAGCCCGTCCGATCCCTCCGAATCCTTGGCGAGCGATCTGGATACTACCCGGCACAGCCTTCTCGCCCCGGAATTGGCTGTACTTCCCCGCGACCGGAGGAGATATGAACACCTACCAGCCGCAAACGGCCCGAGTGGGGTCCCCACCCATGATCAAGCCCGGGGTGAACCCAAGCGCATGGTCTCGCCGGGTGGCTCGATCTCACCTCGGTTGCTCCTCGAGTGAAGGGCTCGCCAGGCTGGTTCGGGTGCAAAGCTCGCCCGTCGTGTTTCGGCGGCCGAAAGGCCTTCAGCTCGCCAGGATCGAGATCGCCCAGGCCAACCCTGTACCCAAGACAATGGCGCCAAAGATCGTGAACGTGCGCCGGGTGCGAACACTGGCCGCCTGTGCCAGGCCGAACATGAATAGCGACACAGATAGCAGCGCCAGCACCGCCACGTAGCCGTCTCCCCTTCGACTCCAGCGCTGGTAGGCATCGGCCTGTTCGTTCTGCAACACCACCAGCCGATTGGCCTCGGCGAAGGTGTTGGCGATGTAGGCCTGGGGATCGGGCAGCGCATCCGGAGAATCCGCCATATAGGAGGGATCGGAGTAGAACACCGAGAGCGCACGGCCGCGCTCGACGCGTCCCTGGAGCACGGCGGCTCGCTGGCGAGCGAGGGCCGCGCTCTCCGCCTCCCCCTCGGCTTCCTGCTCCAACGCGGTGATCTCGAGCGAAAGCCCGTCCTGCATCTCTTTGGTCACCGACGCCAGCGTTGCGATGTCGTAGTCGGTGCGGATCCCCTGGCGGAACATCTCACCCGAGGCCAGCAGGGCGAACACCTGCGACTGCCGATTGGCGATCTCGGATCGGATTCCAGCGTCGGCCTGCAAGCCGACGATGATCGAGGCGGTGACGGTGGCACCCATGGTCAGCAGCAGCACCAGGCTGCGCCAGCGCTCGCTGGCGCCTGTGGTTGCGCTCATACCTCCACCCATCGAGCGGCCGCCCACAAGATCTCCACGCCGGCAATCCAGGACAGGCCGAAGAGGAAGAGCGCCACCCCAACGATCAGACTGCCCAGGCGACTCTTGCCGCGGGTGATCTCGCCCAGGCCCAGCCAGAACAGGCTGAGGGCGAGCAGGACTGTCCCGATGAAGTAGCCTCGCTGTTCAGCGTGGTAGAGTTCAGCCCGCCGGAAAGCGCCTTCTGGATCCAGCGCGGCCAGGTCGGCGTTCTCGGCCTGCAAGTCGGCAAAGCGTTGGGCTATGTCGAGTGAGCCGTCGGGGCGCGTATAGGACGGATCCGTGGACAGCGGCTCGCCGAGCAGCGCCAGATTCGACAGCACATACTTGCGCTGGTTGGCCGCCTGAGCCTGCAGCCCAGCATCGTCGCTGGCCTCCATGGCCTCGACTTCCGCAACCGCCAGCAGGTAGCGCTGGGCATGCGCCGCCTCCTGGTAGCTCTTCTGCCAGTCGACGTTGATGAAATCCTGGACCTGGATGGACTGGATCAGCCCCAGGCGCTCGGCGTCCCCGGCGCGCGAGCCAAGATCGCTGGCGCGCCAGGCGGCGACCGCGGTAGCCACGAGCACTACAGCCATCACTGCCGCGATCACTGCCTCCCCGGCCGACCTTTCGCCTCTGTGTTCGTTGTCGGTCATGCTGTGCTCCACGCGCTTCGTCAACCTTCCGATCCCGGTGGAAGGGAACTGAGCCACTTCACCGGTCCCATGAGTCTGCGGGCCAACCAGCGGCGCTCGGCGTCAGCCAAGAAGCATCACGGTCCGGGGGTTGGAACTCTCAAACCCCAGTCCCCAGCCTGGCGCCTGTGCACCGCTCAGACGGCCGCCTCGCTCGCCGACCTGTGCTCGATCCTTACTGCGCGGGCCGCAGCTCGAACGTGGAGGTCTCGCTCCAGGTCCCAAACCCCATCGACGGTTTGAAGCCCTGCCGGTCCCATTCCTTCGTCGCCGTGGGCTGCTCGCCTTCGGCTTGCATCGTCCAGCCGAACACGTCCAGGTCGGGGAAATGCGCCGCCGTGAACAGTCCATGCCAGAACGATTTTCCCCCGACCGGAGGCGGCGTGACGCTGGAGTCCTCGCACTTGAACTCCGAGAACTGGATCTTCTTCTTGTCCTTGACCTCGAAGGCTAACGTGAAGTCCACCAGGCCCCCGCCGCTGGCGAACACGGGCGTCATTTTGAGCGTGACGTAGGCCTCAGTCCCGGCTGGGGCAAACATCTGCGCGCAGGCCTCGGGACGGATCCGGATCTCCTCATAGGCCATCGTGCCTTGACCCGTCAGGTAGGACACCCGGCCGTTCCAGCGCCATTTCAGCGGCAACGTGCCTTGGAAGGGGACCTCAAACGTGCCCACGCCCGTGAACTGCGCCGTGATCCGGGAGTCGAGCCTTAGTTCCAGCTTGCACTTCTTGGCCGAATCGATCACGTCCTTGAGCACCTGATCCCCGTACTTCTGCTTGAAGCGCTGCGCCATCTGCGCCCCGAACGTGCCCGACTTGGGGCGGGTCATGCGCTCGGCCAAGGCGTGGGCGCTAAAGTCTTCGGCGGTGAAGCACTTCTTCAAGTTCTGCTCGAGCATCTTGTTCAACCGATCCAGGAGGACGTCCCAGATCTTCTCCCGGGTCGCCTGGCTGGCCTTGTCGTTCCCGTAGAACTGGTTGTGGAACTCGAAGTTGTCGAGGACCCACATCACCTGGTTCCAGGAGATGGCGTTGTTGGCGCTTTCGAGGATCCGGTTGGCGCTCAGCTGAGCTGGGAACCCCAGGGAGAGCTCGGGGTCCTCGGCTTGTCCATAGGCGAGCCAGTTGGCGATGGCGGCGTCGTTGGCCGTCGGGCGGTGGTTGCGCACAACAGCCTGTGCGTCTGCCTTTGTCCCGCTTCCAACGCCATATGACCTGGCTTGGGCCGCGGCGATCGCAGCCAGGGGACCGGCCGCCAGCGGCCGAGCAATCCCACGCGCCAGATGCCCTGCGCCGGAAGGCCGTCGGGCCGTTCCTGCCTCAGGCGAGAATGGATGCAGGTGGAACTCCTGCCCTTCCCCTTCGAAGGCAAACCCCAGGGCCAGGTATTCCTGCGAGAGCGCCCCCCCGTCCGGGCTTTCGATCGTCAGGATCGCCGGCAGGTCGAAGAAAAGCCCCTCCGGCTCAATCCGCACGGCCCCCAGCAGCCCGCCGCTGAGCGGCAGGCCGTCAATGCTCTGGATCGGCACCAGGGTGATCGGCGCCTCCTCGTCCAGCGCCTCGGGAGGAACCTCCAGCGTGAAGGTCACTTTGTCCGGGCTGGTCACGGAGACCGACCCACCCTCGGGCCCAATCAACGCAGTGGCCGAAGGAACCACCATCATGCTCGAGGGATCGAAGGCCTCGGGGTTATCCGGATCGAAGCCGGGTGGATATAGGCTGCTCGGATCGAAGTTCGGGTCGTTGAAGTCGACGGCTGGGGGTTCCCACGTTGTGGGCTCGTACTCGTGGGCTTGAACAGTGAGGGGATTGGGCTCCTGCACCGGGGTCGTCACAACGGCTGTGCCGCCTTCAGACTCGCCGGCAGAGGTGACCACCTGCAACCGATAGGTCAGATCCATGCCGTCGGGAGCAGGGAGGTCCTCGTACGATGTCTGATCGGCTGAGACCTCGACGAGCGGGAGGAAGCCTTGCTCGCCGTACTTTACCTCGAGGACGTACTTGGTGGCGTCGGCGTCTGCCGGCCAGCGGAGCATCACGCTTGCCGGCGAGGTGACTTCGGCCGTGAAGCGCTCGACCGGTCCCGGCTCATTGGCAGGAGCCGTTGGGCCAACCTCGCCGCCAGCGGGGCCGCAAGCCACGGCCAACAGCATCGGCAGGGCAAATAGGGCGTACCGGATCCGGACTTTGATTGACATCGGTCTCTCCCTACCGGGCGAACGTTCCTCCCGGAGTGTCATACATGGCCGACGGGTTGCGCACTCGGCGAACGCACCACCCTCGCCGGTTCTGACGCCTTGTCTCCGGTTGCGCTCCGGTCTTCTGTCATCGCTGGCGCGTCTGGGCCGACTTGCCATCAACCAGCTTGGCTGCGGTGGGGCCGCTGCCGGCTCACTGCCCACCCTCGGGCCGGTCTTCCTCCAACCATGGGTCCTGGTCACTTCCGACCGCTCCCATGGTCTGCCGCGACAGATAGCCGAACAGATCCTCCAGCCCGGAGAAGCCTGTACGATCCCCGGTGCGCGGATCCTCGAGCGAAGCCCGCCAGGACGAACCGGCCTCGGAGACCGCCTGCCAAAGACGTAGCATGTATGAGAGATACTTCTCGTCAAAGTGGTCCATTGGCTGCGGCTCCGCGGGGTGGGAGGCCTGTCGGCCTCCCACCCCGAAGGATGCGATCGGTGATTCGAAGGACCTAGGGCAGCGTACCGATCACTCGGAAGGTGTCCAGGGCGTGGATGGCAATATCCTCGTCCTCCGGATTCACCATCTGCACGATGAGCAGGATGGTGAAGTCCTGCGAGTTGTCGGTCGGGACGGCCGAGAGGACCAACGTCTGGGAGCCACCCGGGCCGCCGCAGTTGTTGAACAGATCGGCCTTGCCGCGGTAGTAGCCGTCGTTGTAGTCCGAGCGGCTGTCGAGCTTGCAGTCACCCAGGTAGTCCGGACGGACAGCATCCAGGATCTGGACGTGACCGCCCAGCCGCGCCAGGTCGTCCGACACGCCGAAGAACATCCCCGGCGCGTCCCACGTCCGGTTGTAGGCGTCGAGATCGGGGGCGGCTGTGATCGAGGCGCCGATCACATCGTTACCGTCCATCCATTCCGAGCCGTCGGTGTCGGCCCACGACTCGGGGATCTCGACGGCGATCGAGCTATAGGCATCTGCAACATCAACGTAGCCGGTGGTGGTGCTGCCGGTAGTGTCGCTGCTGCCCGTGTTCGAGCTGGCGCTCGAGTCGAAGACCGAAGTGACTTCGAGCTCACGGCCATTCAGCTGGCCGGTCAGGACTTCGCCGGTATTCCAGCGGATGACTTCGAGGGCCAGCGTGTCGTCCGGGTTGTGGCTCTTGAGAACACCACAATACTGGTTCATCGTTCCATCGGTCGCGACGTAGACACTCTCCAGAGAACTGATGATGTCACCTGGCCGGACACCGGACTTGTCGGCGGGCGAGCCCGAGGCGACGGACGCAACCCACACACCCAACGGGTTGCCGTCCTGGTCGAGCACCACCTCACCATTGACGCCGATCGAGTTGACGTCCTCGTCCTTTTTCAGCTGCTCGACCACCGGGATGGCCTCCTCCGCGGAGATTGCGAAGAACCGCCCCTCCCCCCCCGTCATGTAGTTCACGCCGACAACCTTGCCGTCCTCCGTCACCAGCGGTCCGCCCGAGTTCCCCGGGTTGATGGTGGCGTCATGTTCCAGCGCGTAGTCGACCGACGACCAGGAGGACTCGCCGTTGGCCCGCGGCTTCGAGATGATTCCTTTGGTCAGGTTGTATTCCTCACCCTCAATGGCTTGCCGCGAGAGCGGATAGCCAGCGGCGTACACATCCAAACCTGCCTTGACTTCCCCGTCATACCAATCCAGGAACGGGAATCCGTCGCCTTCAACGTCAATCACAGCAAGGTCGGAGCACTCCGAGACTCCGAGCACGCGGGCGACTCGTTCCTGAGTCTCCCCGCCCACCCGCACGGTCATTCTCCCGGCACCCGTGGCAACGTGGTTGTTGGTCACAGCAAGGCCTGATGGATCGATGATGAATCCGGTGCCGCGCCAACTAGCGTTAGGCATCTCCCCCAAAGGATCGTACTTCGTCCCTTCTGCGAAGATCAACACCGTGGCCTTCTCGACGTCCTCGAGGGACGACACCGCCCCGGCGGACGACTTGCTGCCAAGCGACACCGAAGGCTCTGAGGTCCCGGCAGGCTCGGCCGGCGCCTTGGTGGCGGGTGCCTCATCGCCGCCGGAGCCGCCGCAGGCGCTAAGCAACAGCGCTCCGACCAATGCAACGAACACGAACAGATGAACTCGACGTCTCATTACGATCTCCTTTTCCTGGGCATGCGTTTCCATAGGTATCGAGCAGCAGCATACCAGTCGAGCGTGAAATCAACGTGAAATTGGACCTTATTAGTCGATTCGAGTAGGCCGAGGGTACTACCGGCGCCTTTTGGGTGGCCTGCGGAGGGGAATCCGGCTAACCCCGGCGGGTAACCCCGACCTGGGCTCGATCGTGCCGCGGGAGCGCCAAACCGGGAAGAATGCCTGCCGCGCCGGGAAGGCAGCCAGTGGGGGAAGGTCGAGGCTGGCGAAGGCGGGCTCAGGCCGTCTGTGGCGCGAAGGCCTGCCGCATGGCTTCGGGCATGGCGGCAGGGGTCATGTCCTCCCGCCGCAGGATCGCCACCCGAGTTTCGGCTCGGGCGAGAACCGAGCCATCGCTCAGGCGCCTGACGACGTAGTGGCGCTGGGCGCTCACCCGCCGCAGCTCGGAGAGCCAGGTCTCGATCTCCATGTCATCTCCGTGCAACGCTGGGCGGAGATACTGGACGCGGTGCGAGCGGGCGACCACGGCCAACCCATGCTCGGCCAGCCGCTCCATGCCCCAACCCGCCGCCTGGCCGGCGCAGATGCCGGATTCTTCGAGCAGGTTGAGGTAGACGGCGTTGTTCACATGCCCGGCGCTGTCGAGGTCACCCCACTCGACATGGTGGACGAAGCGCACAGGCTGCGCCGGCGGGGCGGGCGCCTCGATCGGCTTCCGGTCGACGGCTTCCCCGGCGCCGCCCTCGGGCATGAACGCCAG
>JALHUE010000174.1 GCA_022866145.1 Anaerolineales bacterium
CTGAACTGGGTGAACGGCGTGTTCCTGCTGGTGCTTACCCTCGCCTTCGGCTTCACCGGCTATTTGCTGCCGTGGGACCAGACGGCATTCTGGGCCAGCACCGTTGGCACCGAAATCGCCGGCGCCGAACCGATCGTGGGCAACCTGGCCCTGGTCTTCCTGCGCGGCGGCTGGGACATCACGGCGGTCACCCTCACCCGTTTCTACGCCCTGCACATCTTGGTCCTGCCAGCCGCCATCATCCTGTTCCTGGTCGCTCACTTCTTGATGATCCGGCGCCAGGGCATCGCCCGTCCTCTGTAGGGCGAAGGGAAACTAGCATGACTGAGCAAGATCACGCCAAGGACGAGAAGACGATCCCCTTCTTTCCGGACCACATCCGCACCGAGGCCTGGGTCACCGTCGGGCTGCTGGCCATTGTCGTGCTGATCGGTGTGCTCGCCATGTCTCGGCCTATCGGGTTGGAGGATCCGGCGGACCCGATGAACACTCCGACGCACGTCAAGGCTCACTGGTACTTCCTCTTCCTCCAGGAGATGCTGAAGTACATCCCCAAGGGGATCGGCGTCGTCATCCCAGTGGTCGCGATCGTGATCATGGCCCTGTGGCCGTTCATCGACCGCAAGACCGACAGCAAGCGCGCCCGCACCTATCGGATCGTCGTCTCGGTCGTGGCCCTGTCGGTGATCGGCATCCTGACCTACCTGGGCGCGATCGGCTAGGGCGCGGGGGGCAGGATAGGAGACGGGTATGAGATCTGAGGGCTCCGGCGTTCCCCGCCGCAACGTCATGCGCCTTCTGGGAGGCCTGCTCGGCGCCCTGGGGGCGACGGTCCTGTTCGGGCCGGTGATCGCCTACTTCTGGCCGGCCAAGTTGGAGGAGATCCCTTCAGAACCTGTGGCCGTCGGCGCCCCGGACCTGGTGCCTCCCGGCGGTTCGATGACGGTTCGCTTTGGCCGCTACCCGGCGCTGATCATCAACGCACCAGACGGGATGCGCGCCTACTCTGCAGTCTGCACCCACTTCGCCTGCCTGGTGAAATGGAACCCCGAATCCGGGATGATCGAGTGTCCATGTCATGCCGGGTTCTTCGATGTCGCCGATGGATCCGTCATCTCCGGTCCCCCGCCCGAGGGGCTCATGCCACTGGATGTCTTCGTCAAGGACAATATCTTGTACGTCGGGAGTGAGGCGTGACCGCCAAACCTCTGCCCACCGCCTCGGCCCCGATCGCCTCCCACCCGGCAATCCGGCGCCGGTCCGGCGAGTTCGTCCGCCATGTGCTGCTGCAGGACCGAGTCTTGCGGCGCGTCTACCCCGGCATCATGCACAGCCTGCTGTTTGTCGGCGTCACGATCCAGATCCTGGGGACGATCGTCAACCTGCTGCAGTACCCGCTCTTCCTGCCATTCACGATCGACTTCTTTCCGCGGGGTGGCGCCTATCTCGGCTTTGAGCTCGTCATGGATCTGGCTGGGCTGGCCATCCTCCTCGGAGTTCTGATGGCCGCTTTCCGCCGGGCCGTACTGCGCCCTACCTACCTGGTCTCGCGCTGGGACGATTGGCTGGCCCTAGGCCTGCTGCTGCTGATTTCGGTCCTCGGCTTCCTGTCGGAGGGGATCCGGCTGATGAGCGCCAACCCGGCCTGGAGGGCATACTCCCCGCTCGGTACCCTGACGGCCATGGGACTGCAAGGGTTGGATCTTGCGCCCGCCGCGATGAACTCGCTCCACCAAGTCGTGTTCTGGGGGCATGTTGTTTCCGGACTGGCACTGGTGGCCGTGATCCCCTTCACCAAGATGCGCCATCTCCTGACTGGGCCGCTGAACATCCTGGCGCGCCCCCAGCTGAACTCCGGCGAACTGCAGACGATTGAGAATGTTGAGGAGACTGAGATCCTTGGCGCCGGCAGGGTGGCGGAGTTTTCCTCGCCGGCCCTGCTCTCCTTCGATGCCTGCGTCCAGTGCGGCCGATGCGAGTCCGTCTGCCCGGCGACAATCAGTGGGATGCCGTTTTCCCCGCGGGCGATCCTGTTCGGTCTCGCCGGGGCCTTGCAGGCGGATCTGGTGGGTTCGAATGGGCATGAGCCTTCGGTCCTGGTCGGCCAGACCTTCGCCAAGGACACCGCCTGGCACTGCACCACCTGCGGCGCCTGTCTGCAGGCTTGCCCACTGTTCGTCGACCCAGTCTCGCCCGTGATCGAGATGCGGCGCTATGTGACAATGACTACCGGCGAGGTCCCAGGGTCTGTCGGGGAGGCCCTGACCCAGATGGAGCGCCGGGGGAATCCGTGGGGGCTCTCCAAGCAGGACCATGCCCCGTGGGCGAAGGAGCTTGGGGTGCGGGTGCTGCAGCCCGGCGAGTCAACCGACGTCCTGCTGTTCGTCGGATGCGCCTATGGCTATGAGGCCCGCAGCCAGAAAGCCGGACGTGACCTGGGGCTACTGTTGCAGCAGGCTGGGGTCGAGTTCGCTGTGCTGGGCGCGGCGGAGGGCTGCTGTGGGGAGACGGCCCGCCGCCTTGGCCATGAGGTCCTGTTCCAGACCATGGCCAAGGCGAACATCGAGACCCTGCACGGGGTTGGGTTCAACCGAATCCTGACTGCCTGTGCCCACTGCTACAACACCTTGCGGAACGAGTACCCACACTTCGGGGGCGAGTTCACGGTTGTCCACCATACCGAGCTCCTGGCTGAGCTGATCCGCCAGGGCAAGCTGCACCCCGGCCCCGACTCGGGCTCCAAGACCTACACCTTCCACGACTCGTGCTACCTGGGCCGGTACAACGATATCTACGAGCAGCCGCGCCTCGCCCTGCGCAGCGTGGAAGGCCTCAAGGCCGTAGAGATGCCGCGGCGCAAGCAGGACGGTTTCTGCTGCGGCGGCGGCGGCGGGCAGATGTGGATGGAGACCGATCCCAACACCCGCATCAACCAGCGCAGGCTGGACGAGGCCGTCCAGCGGGCCGGGGCGGAGGTCGTCGTCACGGCCTGCCCCTACTGCCTGATCATGATCGACGACGCCATCCGCTCCAAGGGCATGTCGGAGTCGGTCGGCGCAGTCGACCTGGCCGAGGTCATCAAGGAGCACACGCTCGGCTAGGCCGGCGCGCCTTGCCGGGGAGGGGTGAACATGGCCACACACAGGCTGATGATGGTCGAGGCCCATGGCCCACTGCCGGCAATCCGCCAGCTGTTGGCCAGCATGTGGACTCACCGCCGGCTTGCGGTCATGCTGATCCCGACCTGGACCCGCAGCGGCCGATCCATGAAGGCGACGCTGATCGCCTCGCCCGACTCGCTCTTGTCCGCCGATCCCTTCGCGCCGGTGATGCCCATGAATGCTGCCGGAGAGGCCGCCACCGTCCTGAGCCGCCGGCCTCCCGGAGCGATGTGCCTGGTCCTCCGCCCCTGCGAACTCCGCAGTCTGCGCGAGTTGGCCAAACGCCAGGGGCTGACGCTCGATGACACCTTCCTCGTCAGCACCGACTGTCTGGCGGTGCTCCCCTTGGAGGACTTCGCCTGGCGTCACGGCAAGAACCCGGACCCGGACCACATCACCAGGGACGCACTGCATTTCGCTGCCCAGGGCGGCATCCTGCCCAGCCGGCTCCGGCCCAGCTGCCAGCTGTGCGATCAACCCTATCCCGAGGACGCCGACCTTCACATCCAGGTGTTCGGAGTGGAGACTGCCCGCCATATCCTGTTCGAGGTTCGGGATGCCGATCTGCTCTCAGCCCTCGAGGCCGACGGGATGGATCTCCGCCCGGTTCCGCCCGAGATCGAGGAACGCCGTCTGCGCGTCATCCAGCGCCTGGTCTCCTGGCGACGGCAGGTTCGGGCGTATGCCGAGTCCCACCTGACGCCCGACCAGGCCAGCCTGGCTCACCTTGTGGACCACCTGCGCACTTGCGACGATTGCCGCCGCCGATTGGATGGGTACTGCCCGCTCTTCGAGCAGGCCTGGCAAGCACCCGAGACCGCCAGCCTGGAGAGCCGGGTGGAGTCCTGGCTGGTTGCCTGCGGCGGCTGCGGCATGTGCGACTATGCCTGCCCGCGCGGCTACCCGCTCTTCACCGTCATCGGCTCCCTGACCCACCGCCTGACGGAGCAATCGAACTAGGAGACTTATGAAGAAGCCATGCCGCCAGAGAGGAATGCGCGCATAGGCTGGTTGGGGCTTCGCCCGATCGGCGTGTGCGCCTTTCCCTCCTCCGGGGAAGGCGTCTTTCATCCATCAGCGAGGCCCTCGCCAACCGCCCGACCACTTCGGGTACCCCAAACAAAACGGGAGGTGCGGTCGGATCCTGACCCCCCCCCGGAGTAGGGTCACCGGCTCCCGGCCCAGCTGCCGGACATGCGGGCGTGACCCTACCCCAGCCAGCGCCGCGCCCAGCCTAGCCAACCGCCCGCTGTGCCTCCCAGCAGGTCACTCCTTGCCCGCCCACGACGGCGGAATGCACGATTCCGGCATGGAGCTCAAGCCGGTCCCCTTCCTGAAGCAAGATGTCTCGGTCAACCTCGGGCAGAGCGAAGGCTATGGAGCCCTCGAGCACGATGACGACCTTGTCATAGGGATGGGCGTGAGGCGGATAGCTGTCCCCGGGGGCGTTGCTCCAGGTGTAGCCGTCCAACTCCAGGGCCGAGATCCCGCGCGTCAGGGCGATGCGGTCCAGGGGTCTCGGTCCGCGCCATCGCAGCACACTCACGCGTCTGGCTGAGCGAGGCTTCACCTTACGGTCCGACCTTTCCATACAGGTGCGGTAGCGGCTGGACGGCGCGCCTCGAGAACGAGTAGGCTTCGAGAACCCTGCGGAGGGCGGCATCTCGGCGAGCCGGGTCGTTGGCATGAACCGTGAACAGCGGTTCGCCGGCGGTCACCGGGTCCCCGACCTTGCGATGCACGACGATTCCGACCGAATGGTCGATCGCTTCACCCTTCACCTGGCGCCCGGCCCCGAGGTCGACCGCCGTCAGCCCCACCACCCCGGCGTGCAGCCTGCGCACATTTCCGGCCTGCGGTGCACCGACGGTTTCGATCCAGCGGGCCGTCGGCAGTCGATCCGGGTGGTCGACGTAGTCGACATCCCCGCCTTGGGCCTGAACCAGGCGACGGAAGGTGCCCAGCCCGCTCCGATCGGCGATGGCGTTCTGCAGGGCCCTCTTCCCGGCGCGCAAGTCCGGGGCCTTGCCCACCAGGACGAGCATGGTTGCTCCCACTTCTAGACAGTGGGCGGTGAAATCTGCCGGGCCCAAGCCGCGCAAGGTGTCGATCGCCTCGCGCACCTCGAGGGCGTTCCCAACCGCGCAGCCCAGGGGCTGGTTCATGTCCGAAAGCAGGGCCACCACCCGCCGACCCGCTCTGCGGCCGATCTCAACCATGGCCCGGGCCAGCTGCCTGGCCTCGGCCTCGCTCTGCATGAAGGCGCCGCTGCCGACCTTGACATCCAGCACGATCGCCTGCGCGCCAGCGGCGATCTTCTTGCTCATCACCGATGATGCAATGAGCGGGATTGACGGCACGCTGCCGGTGACATCCCGCAAGGCGTACAGCGCCCCGTCCGCCGGGGCCAGGTCACCCGTCTGGCCAGTCAGGACGATCCCGATCCGGCGCAGCTGATCCAGGAACTCCTGGCGGCTGAGGTCCACCCGAAACCCGGGGATGCTCTCCATCTTATCCAGAGTCCCACCGGAGAACCCCAGCCCCCTTCCCGACATCTTGCCGACGGGGACGCCGCAGGCAGCCACCAGCGGCTCGACGACCAGGGTGGTCTTGTCCCCCACCCCACCGGTGGAATGCTTGTCTACGGCCATCGGAACCACCCGGCGCAGATCGAGGACCTCGCCGGAGTCGGCCAGGGCCTCGGTCAGATGCCAGGTTTCCTCGGCGTTCATTCCCCGCCAGACAATCGCCATTGCCCAGGCGGAGGCCTGGTAGTCGGGGATTTCGCCACGGGCGAAGCCTTCGACGAAGAAGCGGATCTCTTCCCGCGACAAGACGCCGCCGTCCCGCTTCTTGACGATCACCTCTAGGGCCTGCATCCCCCACCTCCAGCAGGATTATACCGGCGCTGGCAGGCTGCGGCCGACTGCTATAATGGCGCAAACCCCGAGCGAGGCGGAGCATGCAGGCGGATTGGATACTGGCTCACGCCACGGTGATCCCCATGGACGGCGCGTCGCCGGTGATCTCCGACGGGGCCGTCGCCGTGCAGGGTGAAACCCTGCTGGCCGTCGGTCCGAGCGCCCGGGTCCTGGAGACCTTTTCCGCGGCCAACGTGATGGATTGCACGGGGCGGGTGCTGTTGCCAGGGCTGGTCAATGCACACACCCATGTCCCGATGACGCTGCTGCGCGGCCTGGCGGACGACCGACGGCTGGACGTCTGGCTGCTCGGCTACATGATGCCGGTCGAGCGCGAATTCGTCTCGCCGGACTTCTGCCGGCTGGGGACCCTGCTGGCGTGCGCTGAGATGATACGCGGCGGGGTCACCTGTTTCGCCGACATGTACTACTTCGAGGACTCAGTTGCCCGGGCTACGGCCGAGGCCGGGATGCGCGCCGTCTGCTCTCAGACCGTGCTCAAGTTCCCATCGCCGGATGCAGCCTCCTATGAGGACAGCCTGGCGATGGCCCGAGAGTTCATCACTGCCTGGCGCTCGCACCCCCTGATTACGCCCTCCGTCGCCCCGCATGCCCCATACACCACCACGCCGGACATCTTGCGAGCATGCGCCCAGCTGGCGATTGAATTCGATGTCCCACTGCATATTCACTTGGCCGAGACCGCCCAGGAAGTGGATGACTGCCGGGCCGCCAACGGGATGCCGGTCATCCCCTGGGTCAAGAAACAGTCCTTGCTGGAAGCCAAGGTGTTGGCCGCCCATTGCGTCCATATCGACGAGGGCGAGATCCACACCCTGAAGCGGGCCAATGCCGGGGTCGCCCACAATCCCTCCAGCAACCTCAAGCTCGCCTCCGGGTTTGCCCCGGTGGCTCAGATGTTGGCCGAAGGCCTGCCGGTCGGGATCGGCACCGATGGGCCGGCCTCGAACAACGATCTCGATATGTTCGAGGAGATGCGGCTGGCATCCTTCCTTGCCAAGGCCACCACTGGAAATCCGACGGCGCTGCCTGCGGCCCAGACTTTGGCGATGGCCACTCGCCTGGGCGCCCAGGCGCTCCACCTCGGGGATGTGACCGGCTCGCTCGAGCCGGGCAAGCGGGCCGACCTGATCCTGGTAGATCTGCGGGATGTGCATACCTCGCCTGCCTTCGCCCACGAACCGGAGGCGGTGATCTCGCGCCTGGTGTACTCGGCACGTTCGACCGACGTCACGGACGTCATGGTCAACGGGCGGTGGCTGATGCGGGATCGCAAGCTGCTGACCATCGATGTCGGACCGCTGCTCGACGCCGCGGCCGTCTACGCCCGGCGCATCGATGCCTTCCTTGTCGAGCGCGAAGGGTCACTGTACTCGCGGCTGGTCGCCATCGGTGGAGCCGAGCAGGGAGAGAGCTATGAGGTTCAGATCAAGCTGCACCTGGAGAACCCCGAGTCGGTCGTGGCTGCCTTCACCCATGGCGGGCTGGAAATCATTCGCCGCGCCCACTATCGCGAGTACGATACGTACTTTTCCTTCGGCGACGCCTCGCAGGGACGCCTACGCCACCGGGAGGACGAATTCATCGATGAACAGGGGGAGGTTTCCAACGTCCGCTATCGGCTTACCCTGACGGGTCCGGCTGCCGAGCGTCGCTTCCCCAACTCCGCCCTGCTCTCGCGCTCGCGCTTCATCGCCCCGGCTACGCACAGCCTGCGGTTCTACCGCGAGTACTTCAAGCCGGAGAAGGAAGCTGAGGTCTCGAAAGAGCGCCTGCGCTGGATGGTGCGCTTTGAGGGCGAGGAGTTCTTCGTCAATATCGACCACATGCTCAAACCTAAGATCGAGGGCGCCTTCCTGGAGATCAAGAGCCGAACCTGGTCTCGCCTGGATGCCGAGGAAAAGGCGCTCAAGATCAACGCCCTGCTCGAAGCGCTCGGCGTCCAGGATGCCCGCCCGGTCGAGCAGGACTACGCCGAGATGGCGGGCGACTGAGGCCATCCTCCGAGCCGGCCGTGCCAGAGGGAGCGCCTGCCGGGCACGGTTCCCTGGGCGAAGCGGGAAACGCAAGCGCCCCGACGGTCCGTCGGGGCGCTTCAGTTGTTGGCGGAGTTGAGGATCTAGACGATGGTGACGTTCGCGGCCTGCGGGCCCTTCTCGCCCTGCTCAACCGTGAACTCGACCCGCTGGCCCTGCTCCAGGCTGCGGAAGCCCTCGGCCACGATCGAGGAGAAGTGGACAAAAACGTCCGGGCCGCCTTCACGCTCGATGAAGCCGTAGCCCTTGCCGCCGTTGAACCACTTTACCGTCCCGACAATTCTTTCTGACATTGCATGCCTCCTTTACGGCATCCGTGTGTTCGCTAGGTGCCTGTCCCGTTCGTCGGCGATCGGTTGCGGCGCAAGCCTCGTACAACCCAGACGGCCCAGGCGGTCTTCGCCCAGGCCGTGTCTTTCGACTTCCAGACTGAACTGACCAGCCACCTACAGGCGCAATCCTATCACTTTGTCAGTGGCATGTCTAGGATTCTCGCCGCGGGCAATTCGGGCCCGATTGGCCGCTTGTGATTTCCCTGACCAGGCCCTCAGGCAACCCGGTGCCAGGATAGTCAAGCTTGAGGGGCGACCACCCGATAGCGGCTGTCTAGTCGGAGCCGGGCTCGCGGTCCAATGCCTGGCGCCAGGCGAACAGCTTGTTCAACGCCTCCAAGGGTGTCATCGAGGAAACGTCCAGCCCTCGAAGTTCCTCTCGGATCGGGTCAGGCTCGGCGAACAGCGGCAGCTGCTTGCCCGTCACCGATGCCGACTCGGCACCAGCCTGCTGGGCCGATTCGGCCTCGAGCTGGGCCAGGATCTCCTGGGCCCGGTTGATCACAGGCCGCGGCAGGCCGGCGAGTTCCGCGACGTGGATGCCGTAGGACTTGTCGGCACCGCCGGGCAGGATGCGGTGCAGAAACACCACTTGCCCGGCCTCCTCCGACACGGCGATGTTGTAGTTGCGCACTCCGGGCAGCATTTCGGCCAGGCGCGTCAGCTCGTGGAAATGCGTGGCGAACAGCGTACGGGCGCGCAGCCGCGGGTGGTTGTGAAGATACTCGAGCACCGCCCAGGCGATCGACATGCCATCATAGGTGCTGGTGCCTCGGCCGATCTCATCCAGGATCACCAGGCTTCGAGGCGTGGCGTGATGCAGGATGTTGGCGGTCTCCACCATTTCGACCATGAACGTCGATTGCCCGGCTTGGATCTCATCCTGCGCCCCGATGCGGGTGAAGATGCGGTCGGTGATCGCCACGCTCGCCGCCCGCGCCGGGACGAAGCTTCCGATTTGCGCCATCAGCACGATCAGGGCAACCTGCCGCAGATAGGTGCTCTTGCCCGACATGTTGGGGCCGGTGATCACCCGCAGGCGTTCGCCCGGCTCAAAGGCGCAGTCGTTGGGCACGAACCGCTGCGGCCCCAGAGCCTGCTCGACGACCGGATGGCGTCCCTCCAGGATGGCGAATCCCTCCAGGACAAACTCCGGACGGACGTAGTTGTGGCGGCTAGCGGTCTCCGCTAGGGCAGCGGTCACATCCAGCCGCCCCAGGGCGCGCGCCGTGCGAATCAGGCGTGAAGACTCGGTCCCGATGCTGTGGCAGACCTCATCGAACAACTCCGATTCCGTCTGGCGGATGCGCTCCTCGGCCGTCAGGACAATGGTCTCGTACTCCTTCATCTCCGGCGTGATGTAGCGTTCACCGTTCACCAGGGTTTGCTTGCGGATGTAGTCCGGTGGCACTGCCGCGGCGTTGGCGTTGCTGACCTCGATGTAGTATCCGAAAACCTTGTTGTAGCCGACCTTCAGGCTCTTGATGCCGGTCCGTTGGCGTTCGACCGACTCCAGGTTGGAGATCCACTCCCTGGCGCCTCGGGAGGCGTCGACGATGGCATCCAACTTCTCCGAGAACCCATGGCGGATGACGCCGGGATGGGCCAGCGTGGCCGGAGGCTCATCGGACAGGGCACGCTCGAGCAGGCCAAGCAGATCGTGGCAGGGATCGATCGCTTGCTCAAGCTGAGCGAGCGGGCCGGAGGGGTGCGAGGCCAGAACCCGCTGCACGTCCGGCAGCCGCCGCAAGACGGAGCGCAACCCCACCAGATCGCGCGGCCCGGCCAGCCCGGACGCCGTCCGATTGGTCAAGCGCTCGACGTCAGGAAATGCTGCCAGTGCCGCCCGGCATGCCTCCCGCAGCAGCCCATCCACCACGAAGGCCTGCACTTGGTCCAGGCGTCCTTCGATGCGTTGGACATCCAGCAGCGGACGCGAGATCCAGCTCTGCAGCCTGCGGCGGCCCATCGGAGTCACGGTGGCGTCCACGACGCCGAGCACCGACCCTTTCACGCTGCCGGTCCGGAGAGTCTCCATCAGCTCCAGGTTGCGCCGGGTGGCGGCGTCCAGCATCATGAACTCGTCCAGGGCGTACGTCGATAGGGAGGTCAGCAGGTGAAGCGAGGCCGGCTGGGTTGACCGCAGGTAGCCGACGATGGCCCCTGCCGCCCTGGCGGCGGCCGGCATCTCGCCCAGCCCAAACCCCTCCAGCGATGCCGCCCGAAGCTGATCGTGGAGCACATCCGAGGTCCGCTGGAGCTCAAACTGCCAATCCGGCAGACGGGTGACCTGCCCCGGGATCCCCGCCGGCAGCGTGAGGGACGCAGGGGCCAGCACCTCGGCCGGCGACAGCCGCGTGATCTCAAGCCGAATGGCCGCCAACGGGTCTGCAGTCTGCAGCTGGGTGGCTGCGAACTCTCCGGTCGTAATGTCGGTGTAGGCCACGCCTACCCGATCGCCCTCGACGATCACCGCTGCCAGAAAGTTGTTGGCATCTCCAGGGAGCAGCCCGGGCTCAACCAAGGTGCCGGGAGTCACCACCCGGACGACCTCCCGGGGGAACAGGCCGCGGACCGCACTGTCGCCGACCTGGTCGCAGATTGCCACGCGATGGCCTTTCTCGATCAGGCGACCCAGGTAGCTTTCGAGCGCGTGATGGGGAATGCCGGCCATCGGCACACGCATGCCCTTCGCCACGTTGCGGGAGGTCAGGACGATATCCAACTCGGCCGCCACCAGCTCGGCATCCTGGTCGAACGTCTCATAGAAATCCCCCAGCCGGAAGAACACAATCGCCTCCGGATGCTGACGCTTGATCTCCAGGTACTGCTTGCGCACCGGGCTGAGGTCATTGGCCATGAGGTTTGCATTCTACGGCCCACGGGTTCAATCAGCAAGCGCACATGTTATACTCGGCCTATGCTCCCTGTCGTGGCCGTTGACCTTGGCGGGACCAACATCCGAGCCGCCCTCTTTCCTACCGACCAACCCAAACCTGCGCGAAGTCAACGAGTGCTGACCCGCGCCGCGGAAGGTCCGCAGTCAGTTGTCCGCCGGGTGATCGAGACGATCGAGGCCCTCCAACTCCCAGTCTCTCCAGGGCTGCGCATTGGGGTGGCCGCTCCGGGTCCGCTCGATCCGCGAGAAGGGGTGGTCTTTGGCGCCCCCAATCTCCCGGGCTGGGATCGGGTGCCGCTGCGCGACCTGCTGGCTGCCCATTTCGGCTGCCCGGTTGCCCTGGGCAACGACTGCAACCTGGCCGCCCTCGCCGAATGGCGTCATGGCGCCGGCCGGGGCGTCCGCCATTTGATCTACCTGGCCATCGGCACCGGCATCGGCGGCGGCGCCATCGTCAATGGTCAACTCTTGCTGGGGGCTCACGGCCTGGCCGCCGAGTTCGGCCACATGCTCGTCGACCCCAGGGCTCCGCTCTGCGGCTGCGGTCAACCCGGCCACCTGGAGTCTTTGGCTTCCGGACCCGCCATCGGCCGTATCATGGCCGAGCGCCGGGCGCA
>JALHUE010000175.1 GCA_022866145.1 Anaerolineales bacterium
AGTTCAGAGAATCGGTCACCACCTGGGCGAAGCGGTGGGCTTCCAGGTCGCGGCGGAACTGCTCCAGATAGCCCGGGTTCCTCGACATCGCCATCTCCATCAACTGGACCTTCTCGTAGGGCTCGACGAGCGGAAGGTCGATCTCCCCGAACGTGAGCAGATGTCGCTGGGTCAGGAACAGCACAGGGCCTTCCCCGGCGGAGGACTCAAGCCGGGTCCGCAGCTCCGACAGCGCCATCTGCCCGGCAGCGGCATCCGGGCGCTCAAGCACCTGCCCGTTCGCCATGGCAATGGCCGCCGGAATCGCGAGCACCAGCCCGATCAAGGCACTGCGCAGCGCGATGGGCTTGGCTCCCTCGCCCTCCGCCGCCCGCCAGCGCCCCCACAGGCTTCCGCCAACCACCAGCGACAACAACAGGAAGGCGTCCAGGTTGTGCAGGTCGCCGCCGCCTCCGATCTTCACGCTGACGATCAATCCCCCCAGCAGTAGGACCGTCAGGATGCCTCCCAGCAGCACGAGCCGGTACGGATCGCGCAACACAGCCTGTCGGGCGGAACCCAGGAGCAACAAGGCGACCGGGAGACTGGCAATGGCGATGCCGGGCAGGATCCCGAGCGGATAGGTTGGATTCGGAAGCAGGCGGTACCAGAGCAGGTCGGAGGAGAAGCTGGAGGCAAACTGATCCAGGCTGTTGCCGGACAGCTGGGCATAGACCGCGCCGGCGAGAACCGCGGTCAGGCTCCCCAGCGTTACCCAAATGACCGGCCAACGCCAGTCGCGCAACGACCAACCCCGCCCCTCTCCGGTCGGGCTTTCCAGCGCGAGCAAAGCGGAGGCCAGCAAGCCCGGGACCGGAACCCAATTGACCCGGCTCAACCCCGCCCAGATTGAGCCAACGACCACCAGCGCCAGGTTGCGCCACGGCCGATCCCACCGGAACCCCAGCAGCAGCGGCAGGACGCCCAACGCCAGGTGATAGTAAACCGGGCCTTGGAAGAGAAAGAGGAAAGCCCAACCGGAGAACAAGATGAAGCGCCAGGATATCTTCCCGGCCCAGCGGCGGGCCAGGGCTCCGGCCACAGCCGCGGTCATACCGATCCACAGCAGCCCTTGCCACAACCGGTGTGCCCAGATCGGGAGGTCGCCAACAAAGAACGGCACCGCCAGCAGCAGGTATCGGCTGGGATGGAGGACTGGCCAGGCGGTCTTCAGGCCATACACCGCCTGGGAATCGAACAGTGACGCATAGTAGTAGCGGCTGGCTTCGGACCAGCCCATCGAGAACGGGGTAGTCGAGATCGCAGGCACAAAGGCGGCGACTTTCCAGACAACCGCAGGCCCGATGAGCGCCATCGCCAGCGTGGCCTCGCTCCTCAGTCCCGGGAAGGCTGCGGCCAACAGCAGCGCCTCGAGAACAACGACGCAGGCGTAGACCAGGCCTCGGGCACAGCCGGGTTGATAGTCCTCGAAAGTCAGCAAGGCGGCTGTCATCGCCAGCGGCAGCAGACCGGCAGCAATGCCTGCCAGCCATCGGCAGCTTCCCATCTGGCCTTCCCGGGCTGTCTCTGCTCCCAGGGTCGACGGCTTGCGCATCCGCAGAAGCACCCAAGCGGCCAGCAGAGCGAGGGCGATGACAACCGCCATCACTCCCAGGGCAACTAGTGGGATCGAGAGGCTCCTCAGTCCGCCGGCGTGTCTGACCATGCAGCCCAACAGACCCGCCAATGCAACGGTCGCCAGCAGGGCGGCCCCAGACCTGACCCGATCCCCCCGGTCCGACGGTTGGGCGAA
>JALHUE010000176.1 GCA_022866145.1 Anaerolineales bacterium
CCAAGTGGTGAGCGGCGCCTTCCTGATCACCTGGATTGGATACTCGATGTTCAAGCAGAGCGCGCCGTACGCCCTGGTTGCGCTCGCGATCCTGCCCTTCATGGTCCTGGCAACGGTCTGGATCTCCTCCCAGGCGCGGCGGGCCTTCCGCCGTTCTCGGCGCGAGATGGGTTCAGTGAACGCCGAATTGCAGGAGAGCATCTCCGGCGTGCGCGAGAGCCAGGCCTTTGGCCGCGAGGACGAGAACATCGCAACCTTCCGCCAGGTGAACGCCGCCAACCGCGATGCCAATATCCGGGCCGTGGCCTTCACCTCCGCCCTGGCGCCGGCCCTGGAGGCCTTGGGGTACGTGGCCTTGATGCTGGTCACGGTGGTGGGCGGCATATGGTTGTTGAACGGGAGCGCCTTGCTTGGATCCACCATTTCCCTGGGCTTGATCATTACCTTCATCGCCTACGCCCAGCGCTTCAATCAGCCGGTGCAGCAGATCGCGGTGCTCTGGACCAACATCCAGGGCGCGGTCGCTGGCGGCGAGCGCATCTTCGGCCTGCTCGACGTCGTCCCAGACGTCCAGGACTCCCCCTCCGCCATCGACCTGCCGCCAATTGGCGGCGCGGTAACCTTCGAGGACGTGTGGGCGGAGTACGAAAAGGGCGTCAGCGTCCTGAAGGGCATCGACCTGCAGGCGCACCCCGGCCAGACCATCGCCATCGTTGGACCGACGGGCGCCGGCAAGACAACCATCATTAACCTGATCCCGCGCTTCTACGACGTCACCCGAGGCAGAGTGACCATCGATGGCCACGATGTCCGAGAGGTCACCGCTTCCAGCCTGCGTCGCCAGATTGGCGTTGTCCTGCAAGACAACTTCCTGTTCAGCGATACTATCTTGGAGAACCTGCGCTTTGGCCAGCCCCAGGCAACCGATGACGAAGTCAAGCAGGCTGCCCGTCTTGCCCATGCCGATCCGTTCATCCAACGGCTGCCCGACGGCTATCAGACCGTGCTGGGAGAGCGCGGCGCCGGGTTGAGCCAAGGCCAACGGCAACTGCTGGCCATCGCCCGGGCGGCGCTGGCGGATCCGCGCATCTTGATCCTCGATGAAGCCACTTCCAGCGTCGACACCCGAACCGAGCGCCTGATCCAATCGGCCCTCGAGGAGCTGATGCGCGGCCGCACCTCGTTTGTCGTCGCTCACCGCCTGAGCACGATCCGCAACGCCGACCAGGTGCTGGTGCTGCAGGGTGGGCAGATCGTCGAGCGCGGCAACCACGAGTCGCTGTTGGCCCGGCAGGGTGTCTACCACGAGCTGTACATGAGCCAGTTCCGCCGGCAAGCCGAGACGGCAAGCAGCGGCCGGCCGGGGCTGGCCGCCGCACCGGCCTAGCCATTTTTTGGGTGGGGGCCGCCTGGCCCCAGCCGGCTGCGCCCCCCTCCCGGGCACGGCACGGTCCTTGCAGGCTCAGCCCGCGCATCCGCCGGCCCGCTTCACCCCTGGGACTTGGACGGCGTAGTCCGTGGGTATGCTGGCAGACGGCGGAGGGATGCGGTAGAGTTGACGGGTGGAGGCCGGCTGACGTGCGGCTCTGCGACTACTGTGCCCTTGAGATCCAAGACGAGGCGGTGTACTGCCGTTATTGTCACCGCGAGCTCAAACCGTATGCCGGCATCCGGGGCAAGAAACGCTGTCCCTACTGCGCGGAGTGGGTCGAGCAGAGCGCCGTCGAGTGTGAGCATTGCGCCCAAGCGCTCACTCCCCCGGCTCCCAAACTTGCAGGGCCGGCAGTCGAGCCTCCCGCTGTCGCCCGCCGCGCTTGGGATCCCCGAGAAATTCTGATCGAGAATGGGTCAGCGCCCTCTCCGGGTGCGGCGGCCACCCCGTCCCCTGCCCGCCGTTCGCGGTTCTTCGGTCTGGGCGCCAAGGCCCAGTTGGCTCGCCCTCCTGTCGAGGACTCTGTGCTCGCGCCCGAGGCGGAGATCGACCTGCCAGCAAAGCGGGGAGGGCTGTTTGGTCTCGGCCGAGGGAGGAAAGAGCCCCATCCGTCAGACCCTCTCGCCCCCCAGCCAGCCGTACCTGCCGCCCTGTGGGGGGCCAGCTATGTTGAGGAGACGCCCTTCACACCCTCTGCCGATCTGGTCACCCGGGGCCGAGGCAAGCCGCCTGCCGCCGCTCCCCCACCGGCGACCTCCGGCGCCCGCAGGAGCTTGGTAGGACCGCTTCTCATGCTGGCCATGCTGGCGTTGATCGCCGTGTTCGCCTTGGTCCTCTTCCGGTCGGGCCTGCCCAGCCTGCCGGCGCTGTTTCCTGCTTTGCCGGCACCAACTGCGACCCTGCCTCCAGCCACGGCGGCGGTTCTTCCGACCGCTCCAGCCGAAACGCCCAGCGCTCAGGGAACCCCGGGAGTGCCTGCCGTCGCCAATTGCCTGCGCTGGGAAGAGGTCAGCTTGGCTGATACCGGCAAGACGATGTGTGTCTACGGCGAAGTCAAACGCTGGTTCGCCGCGGATGAGATCCCGTTTGTCGCCTTGTTCAGCGAGGAGCGTGGCACCTTCGCCATCATCGATCGCACGACCGTCCACTATGAGGCGCAGCCCGGCGTGTGCATCATGGCCACAGGCCGGGTAGAAGTGATGGCTGGCACCCGACCGTTTCTGGATGCCGATGGCGAGCTACTGACTTGTCAGTGAGCTCGCCCTCCCCCTGTTCTACCGCCCCTTCACATGCGCGGCCCAGGCGGCCTCGAAATCACGCAGTGCATTGACCGTCAGCGCATTGTCGGCCATGGCTTTGAGAACGTCGAGCGGTAGGCTGAGGTGGTGGGCGCCGGCCAGACGCGCCTCGACGGCCTCGGCCCCGGACTTTATTCCTGCCACCAGCAGGACGCAGGGCGTGCCCTCGATGGCGGCCGCGATCTGGGCGACAACGGCTGCGCCACCCCCGACAGCGCGCGACAGGCGATTGATGTAGGGCATGGCGAAATGCGCCCCGGCCTCCGCCGCCAACAACCCCTGGCTGGGAGAGAAGATGCCGGTCACGGCCACCGTGGCCCGAGCGGAAAACTCGGCGGCGAACGTGAAACCCTCCAGGGTCGCAGGCACTTTCAGGCCGACATTCGGGCCGAGGTCGAGGAACGGAGGAGCTTCCAAGGCCATGGCCGCTGCGCTCGTCTCCCTCACCTGATAGAACACCGTGCCGCTGAACAGCTCGGCCAGCTGTCGGATGGCCTCCAGCGGGTCGAAGTGGCCGGCGCGGGCCAGCAGCGCCGGATTGGTCGTGCAACCGGCGACGAAACCCAGGCGTTTCGCCTGACGCGCCTCCTCTAGGTCAGCGGAGTCCAGATACAGAGTCATTGCGCCTCCTACAGCGAAGCCAGCCGGCTACCGGGGCTCTCGACATCGTAACCCCCTGGGGCAGCGGGGACAACTGCACTTCGTCCGGGCTTGGGATTGACGCCCGCACAGCCGTGCCTGGGCTATACTGAACCCTCGTCTTCGGGGGGCACGGATCGAGGAGGATTGGGCGGTGGACAGGTGCACGGGGTTTGAGGCCCATTCGGCGCAGTCTCATGGCGCTTGGTCGCCCTCGATTCAGCCTGCCAGCTGCAAGCCCTTTGCACGCCACTTGGAAGGCCGCGTTCGCCTCGGGTCCGGCTGGCGGCGGCGAGCGCTCCGATGAGCCGGCGTAGCCTGAGCTCCTGGGAACTGGGCGAGTGCCGGCGGGTGTTTGGGGAGTCGATTGCCTGGGAGCGGGTGCAGGTCTTCGAGGATCGCGCCTGGCCGCGCTGGCTGTCCGCCGTGGGTGCCAAGCTGCGTCGTCAGCCGCCTCCCGCCCACAACGCCGTGACCTTGGGACACCGGATGTACTTCTCCCGCCGGTTGAACACGCATCCCGGGGGACCCCAGCCCCAGCGGCGCAGCGACCTTGCCTGGCTGGTCCATGAGCTGACGCACGTCTGGCAGTACGAGCGGCACGGACCCCGCGCGCTGCGGGATGCGGCGAAGCTTCACCTCGGATCGGGTGTGGACCCATACGCCTATGGCGGGGAAGCAGGTTTGTCGCCATCCCCGGCGCCCAAGTCGCTGGCGGACTTCAACATGGAACAGCAGGCGGAAATCGCCGGCGACTACTACTCCCGACTGGCCTCCGGCCAGGACACCCAGGCTTGGGAGCCGTTCGTGGAGCGGCTACGGCGGAGGTGATGGCAGAGGCTACTCGTTGAACAGCTCTCCCACCGACCGGCCTTCATGCCCCCGGATGATCACTTCCGCAAGCAGCGGCGCCACCGAGAGCACGGTCATATTCGGCAGGCGGGCGTTGGCCGGGAGCGGTAGGGTATTGGTCGTGACGATCTCGACAATCGGCGCCGACGCTAGGCGCTCGGCCGCCGGCGGGACCAGCAGCGGGTGAGTAAAGGACAGGAAGACGTCGCGGGCGCCGTGCTCCTTGACAATCCGTACCCCCTCCGTGATCGAGCTTGCGGTCAGCACCTCATCGTCCACCAGGATCACATTCTTGTCGAGCACGTCGCCGATGATCGTTGTTGCCGTGGCCCGCGAGTCATTGCCGGTGCGGCGCTTCTCGACGAAGGCCAGGGGTGTCCCCAGCTTGGCGGCGAAGTTGCGGCCCTTCTTGGCGAAGCCGAGGTCGACCGTCGCCACGACCGCATCCTGCAGTTTCTTGGCGACGAAGTAGTCGCTCAGCAGGTGGAAGGCGGTCAGCACATCACCGGGAATCGAGAAGAACCCCTGAATCTGTCCGGCATGCAAGTCGACCGTCATATATCGATCGGCGCCGGCGACCTCGATCATGTCTGAGAGCAGGCGAGCGGCGATCGAGACCCGCGGCTGATCCTTCTTGTCCGAGCGGGCGTAAGCCATGTAGGGAATCACGGCGGTGATCCGGCCGGCGGAATCGCGCTTCAGGCAGTCGATCATGATCAGCAGTTCCATGATGTTGCGGTGCAGCGGTGATCCCATCGACTGAATCACATAGACGTCCTGGCCGCGCACGCTGCCATGCAGGCGAACAAACAAGTTCTCGTTCGAGAACTCCACCAGGTCGTAGCCGCTCAGCGGTACCTTGAGATAGGCACTGATCTCCTGGGCGAGCTCCAGGCTGGCCGACCCGGCGTACAACTTGATGTCCCCATAGCCGAACATCTTCCCCATGTCAATCCCTGCCCTTCTGGGAGTCACTCCATTCGCTTCTCAGGATACCCATCCATAGCGTATCCCAATATTGCCCGTCCAGAAACCGATCCTGGCGCAGTCGCCCCTCCTCCTGGAACCCGGGTCGCCGGTAGACTGCCAGGGAGCGGGCGTTGTCCTTATACACCCGCAGGGTTACCCGGTTCAGGTTCAGGGTCTCGAAGGCCTGGCGCAGGATCAATTGCGTGGCCTGGGAGCCCACCCCCTGATCCCAGAAGCGGACATCCCCGACGTGGATTCCGAGCTCGGCATGCCGGGGCGCGGATCGATGGGCATCAAGCCGCTACAGCCGATGTGCTGCCAGGCATCACCCTGGCGGACGTCGAGCGCGAACGGGCGCTCTTCCGACGGCGCCTGCAGCATGGACTCGGTCCATCGCTCATCCTTCGCCAGGCCGCGGGGCAGGTAGCGAGCCAGACCTCTCCGGACCTCGGAATCTTCAACCATTCCACAACCCGTGGAAGATCCACCTGCTCAATCGCCCGCAGCCGGAGGCGGTCGCCCGCGATCATCCCGCCAACTCCCGGGTAAGCAGCTCCACCGCCTGGCGCGGCGAGATCTGTCGCTCGACGACGCGGCGGAGAGCCTCGTCCAGACGGTCCGCCGCCAGCCGGCCGTGGAACCACTCAGCCAGACGCTGCTGCAACAGGTGCTCGACCTCGCGCTCGGCGCGCCGCGCCTCAAGCGCTTGGCGCCCCCCGGTCGCGTCCAGGTAGGACAGGTGGCGATCGATCGCCTCGACGACGTTTGGGATTCCGGTGTCCTTCAAGGCGCTGGTAGCCAGCACCTCCGGCACCCAGCCTGCAGGCGGCGCCGGCTGCGGTCGACCCTGCGACTCGCGCTCGGACAACGGGGCATGGTGGGCATGGCCCTCGGCGGGGTGCTCCGGGTAGCCGAGGGCCAGCGCAGCCTGCAGCTGGCGCATGGCATTGTCCGCCCCGGGCAGGTCGGCCTTGTTCACCACCAGGATGTCGGCGATCTCCAGGATGCCTGCCTTGATCGCCTGCACATCGTCCCCCATTCCAGGGGCCTCCACCACCACTGTGGTGTGCGCCGTGCTGGCTATCTCGACCTCGGCCTGACCGGCACCCACCGTCTCGATCAGAATCACCTGATACCCGGCGGCGTCCAGCGCCTGCACCGTCCCGAAGGTCGCCTGCGCCAGTCCGCCCAGGGCACCCCGGCTGGCCATGCTGCGGATAAACACGCCGGGATCTCCCGCCAGGTCGCGCATGCGGATACGGTCGCCCAGGATCGCGCCCCCGGTGAACGGGCTGCTGGGATCTATGGCGACCACGGCCAACTTGGCCGGACCCGAGCCCGCTCCCGACCGCAGTCCACAGCGCCGGATGTGTGCCGCCAACCGCGCGACCAGGGAGGACTTGCCAGAGCCCGGGGGACCCGTGATGCCAATTCGATCGGCTTTGCCGCCATGAGGGTACAGGTCCGACAGGACAGCCAGACCCGCCGGATCCTCGTCTTCAATGGCCGTCAACAAGCGGGCGAGCGCCAGTCGGTCACCCTGCAGAACAGCCGCCGCCAGGTCCATGGCCGGAACGGCCCTCAGCCGGCCGGCGGACGCTGAGCGACGGCCTGCTGGAAAGCCTCGATCACATCCACGGTGCTGGTGCCAGGCCCGAAGACGGCTACCACGCCCATGCCCTTCAGGGCCGGTACATCGTCATCCGGGATGATCCCCCCGATCAAGACGGGGACGTGGGATTGGCCCTGCTGCTTTAGGAGTTCTAATGTGCGGGGGACGAGAACCATATGGGCGCCGGACAGCACGGAAAGCCCAATGGCATCGACGTCTTCATGGAGCGCCGCCTCGGCGATCATTTCCGGCGTCTGGCGCAGCCCGGTGTAGATGACTTCCATCCCGGCGTCGCGCAGGGCGCGGGCGATGACTTTGGCTCCCCGGTCATGGCCATCCAAACCGGGCTTGGCGATCAGGACACGCAGATGGGTCGGCATGCGGCGCGGTGCTCTGGGCGAACGAGGCGATTATACAACGGAGGTTCAGCTTGCGCACGCCGGCTCAGGCGCCGGGCAGCTGGTACAGCCCCATCGCCCGGTGCACCTCGCGCATCGTTTCCTGCGCCTCGCGCCGCGCCCGCTCGGACCCGGCGGCCAGCACGCGCTCGACGAGACCGCGCTCCCTCTCGAACTCGGCGCGCCGTTGGCGCAGTGGTCGCAGCAGGGCCTCCAGCGTCTCGATAAGGCGGCCCTTCACCTCGACATCTCCGACGGTTCCGCTCCGGTAGCGCACCTTCAGGTCCTCGACCTCGGCGCGGTCGCGGTTGAAGGCCGCGTGATACCGGAACACCGGATTGCCTTCCACCCGGCCGGGGGATGTCGGCCCTCACCCGCCGCGGGTCGGTGTACATGCGCCGGACCTTGGCCGCGACCACCTCGGCTGGATCCGACAGGAAGATGGCGTTGTCGAGCGACTTGCTCATCTTGGCCTGGCCGTCGATCCCCAGCAGCGTC
>JALHUE010000177.1 GCA_022866145.1 Anaerolineales bacterium
TCACGGTCACGCCGACGCAGACTCCGACGCCGACCATCACGCCGACACCCACGATCACGCCCACGGCAACCTTCGACTTCCCCGATGTCACGGTCAAGCAGCAGGCATTCTGCCGCTATGGTCCGGCGAAAGCCTACCTGCCGGCGGCCGATCTGTATGCAGGCGACATCGGCCAGCTGTGGAATCGGGACTACAGTGGTTCGTGGCTGTGGGTGCGGTTTGACAAGCTGAGCTATGCCTGCTGGGTCTCGGCCTCCGTCACGGAGGTCCAGGGCGACATCTTCAGTGTCACGGTCTACTTCCACCCGCTGCCGAAGTCCGTTCTGTATGGCCCGCCCGACGACGTCGAGGCGGTGCGCGATGGCAAGCAGGTGACGGTCACCTGGGACCCGGTCGACATGACGGAAGACGATGACCGCGGCTACCTGATCGAGGCCAGGGTTTGCCAGGACGGCAACCTGATCGCCGTGATCGTCCACACGGACGAGCACAGCGCCGTGTTTGAGGACGAGGCCGGCTGCGCCAAGGATTCCAGCGGAAAGCTGTATACCGTCGAGAAGCACGGCTACACCGATTCGGTGAAGATCCCCTGGCCCGCCGCTAAGTAGCGGCAACGAGGGTCACCCCGATCCCCGGCGACAAACGGCCCCCCCGGGGCGGGGCCTCTGTGGCCCTGGGTCAGCTGGCCCATCCGCACTACAATGGAGCTTGGCTCCACCTCTCGCCAGGGACACTTCGCCGTTCATGACCGCTGCCGAGCTCAAAGACCGATTCCAGGGTGCCCTGGTTGGCTTAGCCGCCGGGGATGCGCTAGGCGCTGCCATCGAATTCCGGCCGCCAGGAACCTTCAAGCCCGTCGAGGATATGACCGGCGGGGGCCCCTTCAAGCTGGATCCCGGGCAGTGGACCGATGACACCTCGATGGCGCTGTGCCTGGCGGCCAGCCTGGTCGAGTGCCGCGGCTTCAATCCCAGCGACCAGATGGACCGCTACCTGCGCTGGCTGAACCAGGGCTACCTGAGCAGCACCGGGCGGTGCTTTGACGTCGGCCACACCGTGCGGGCAGCGCTGGCTCGCTTCGAGTCGTCGGGCAATCCCTTCAGCGGCAAGACGGATGCCGACTCGGCCGGGAACGGCTCCCTCATGCGGCTGGCCGCGGTCCCGCTCCTATACTTCCCCGACCCCGAGGAAGCCGTGAGGCTGGCGGCCGACAGCTCTCGGACCACCCACGCCGCCCCGGAAGCGGTGGATGCCTGTCGCTACCTGGCGGGGCTGATCGTCGGGGCGCTCCAGGGTCAGCCGAAGCAGGCGCTGCTCTCTCCGCAGTTTTCTCCAGCTCCCGGCTTGTGGGATCAAGCTCCGCTTTGCGAACGCATCGCCGAGGTCGCCGCCGGGTCCTTTCGCAGCAAGCAGCCGGAGGAGATCGAAGCCAGCGGCTACGTCGCGCACACCTTGGAGGCGGCGCTCTGGGCCCTGGACCGGGGTTCGGATTTCCGCAGCGGGATGCTGCTGGCGGTCAACCTGGGGGACGATGCCGATACTACGGGCGCGGTCTATGGCCAGATCGCCGGGGCTCTCTACGGGCGTAAGGCGATCCCGCCCCACTGGCGCGGCCAGGTGGCGCTGCGCGAAACGATTCTCTCTCTGGCAGACTCGCTCTACCGACTGGCGGTCGGGGAGGACGCCAGCCAACCGCCTCCCACGGACGATTGATCGCGCCCGGATCGACGATGGGCCATCGCGGCCGAAGCCGGACCAGGCCAGTTTGCACCCGAGGATTCGATGCCACTCATCACATGCTTTGGGGAAGCCAACGAGATCGGCGGCAACAAGATCCTGCTGGAGGAGGGGGACCGCAGGATCTTCTTCGACTTCGGCAAGCCCTTCGGTCGGTATGGATCGTTTTTTGATGGCGTGTATATGCGCGAGCGCGTCAGCCGGGGATTGCTCGATGTCCTCGCCCTTGGGCTCGTTCCGCCCCTGCGTGGCCTGCTCCGAGATGACCTGATCCCGGCCTTCGAGTCGACCGATGTCGACGTTCAGGAAGTGCCTCCTCAGGGGCGGCAGCGTGTGCCCCGCCAGGTGACGGCGGTCACGCCGCAGGCGCAGGACACCTTCTGGGAACACTGGCAACGGTCGCTGCCGCACGCCTACCGCGACTTGCGACGTAAGAATGCGCCCGCGGTTGATGCGGTGCTGCTCTCGCATGCCCATCAGGACCACATCAGCGACCTGCAATACGTCTCGGCGGAAATCCCGGGGGCGGCCTCGCGCATGACGGCCTTCATCGGCAAGGTGCTGCTAGATGCTGGGCTGAGCGGGCTGGGGGGCGTGCCGTACGTGGCGCCTCGGGCGCCGCGGCCCGAGGGGGAGCTGGCCTCGGAACGGAACTCGCCCTACCGCGGGCGCCCCTTCCACTTCTTTGACCATCCCCTCGACGATGAACCCTCGCAGGATCCGCTGGAAACGGCGGCAGGGTTTTGGGCCTACGGAGGTTCGAAAGGGATCGCCCAGCCGGACACTCAACCTACCCTTGGCCTCCGCCTGCGGACTTATCCAGTGGACCACTCGCTCTTTGGGGCTGTCGGCATGGCCGTGGAAACGGACGCCGGATGGATCGGCTACACCGGCGACCTGCGGTTCCATGGAACGATTGGCGCCCAAACTTGGGCGTTTGCGGATGCCCTGGCGGGTCTCTCCCCGGCGGCACTGCTGTGCGAAGGCACGCGGCTGTCGGGGGCAAACGCGACGACCGAAGCCATGGTGATGGATCGCTGCCTGCAGGCCGTGCGGCGTGCCTCCGGCCGTCTGGCGGTGGCGGACTTTGCCCCGCGAAATGTCGAGCGTCTGCTCACCTTCCTGGCCATCGCCGGCGAGACCGGGCGCCGGCTGTTGGTTCAGCCCAAGGACGCCTACCTGTTGCGCGCCATGCACTTGGCGGACCCCGGCGTGCCCGATGCAATGGCGGATTCTCGCCTCGGACTGTACGCCGACCCCAAGGTGACTCAGTTCGACTGGGAGAGACGCATCCGGGCCCGCTACGCCGGCTCCGTGGTCGCCCCGATGGATGTCCGCCAGGCGCCGGGCGACTTCCTGTTGGCCTTCAGCCTGACCGACCTGGCTGACCTGCTGGACATTGAGTACTCGCTCAAGGGCAAACCGGGTGGGGTGTATGTGTTCTCCAATAGCCAGGCCTACGACGATGAGCAGATGGTCGACTTGGTGCGGCTGTGGAACTGGACCGAGCACCTGGGCCTGACGCTGGAAGGCCTTGAGCCACACCGCGACTCCAAGGGCGCCGTGGTCAAGGTGACCCCGGTCGAAGGATTCCACGCATCGGGCCATGCTGCGGCCGATGAGCTGGTCGAGTTCGTCCGACGATCCCGGCCGAAGCGCTTGATCGCCATCCATACCGAGAACCCTGCCGCCTGGCACGGCCTGCTGCGCGGCATGCCCACGCAGCTGATCCTGCCAGAGTACGCGACGCCGATCCCGCTGTGAGCCCCGTCCTGCCCTCGTCCATGATCGGCAAGCCACGGCCGTGGCTGATGGCGCACCGCGGCAATCGCCGCGGCTGTCCGGAGAATACCCTGTCCGCATTTCGCCGCGCCTTCGCCGAGGGCGCCGATCTGCTGGAGACCGACCTGCAGCTTACCGCCGACGGCGAATTCGTCTGCATCCACGATGGAACCGTCGA
>JALHUE010000178.1 GCA_022866145.1 Anaerolineales bacterium
ATAATCATACTTATCATCACCATCGAATTCTACCGGGACTTGCCAGCCTGTCAAGCACCTCCCTCCCTAACGGCCGCCCCGTTCTCTCCGCGATCTGACGCAGGCGCAGTCGCTGCTGCCTGGTGGGATCGCGCCGAGCGGCTGGCGCCAAGGAGGAAGGCGTCAGGACAATCTGCCCCCCCCACCCTGACGAGAACTCGGCATGGGGCCTGTGGCGACCGGGTGCCGACGAGAAGACGGCTAGGCCCTTCAAATGCCCGCCATGCTGCTTGTCGAGGTCCAGAACGACCCTTCCGGTCTGATTGAGGGATTGAGGGGTGGAAAGACCTGCGTCTAGCGGCTGAAGCTGCCCACGTACGGTGTCCGTCTGCCGCCAGTGGCGGCCAAACGGGGCCGCGATTACTGCGACACCCCTCTGGGTCAGACTGCCTGCGTTTGCGGACTGCAGGTCTGAGAGTGGAGCCGACAACCGAGTTTCGGCCTTCGTCCGCCGGCAGCCGGTCCCGCCAGGAAGGCCAATGTTGTACCTGTTCCGCGGCCGGAAGGGATACCAGGGGGCGGGCCAAGCAGGGCAACCAAGCACCGGACGAATGCCGGAAGGCGGAGAGGCACGTCAGCCGTCGAGGGATCAGGAGGTTCGGCGTTCAGGCAGCAGGCAGGCAGCGCGGGCGGATAGATCCGGACTCAGCCCTCGCTGGCATGGAACTGATCCAGGATGCGGGCAATGTCCCCACGTACCCAACAGCGGCGGAAGGCATCGACCATGGCCGGGTCGAACTGTACCCCGGACTGGCGGACGATCTCCTCCAGCGCCGACTCGGGGCTGACTGCCGGGCGGTACGGTCGGTCGGAGGTCATGGCGTCGAAGGTATCGACCACCGCCAGCAACCGGGCGCCTTCGGGAATCGATTCGCTGCCCAGACCCCGGGGATAGCCGCTGCCATTCCAGCGCTCGTGGTGATGAAACACGACGGGAATCGCCCTGGCCAGGTATGGGATGGGCTCGATCATTCGGGCGCCCACCTCAGGATGCTGGCGCATCTCCTGCCACTCATCGGCGGAGAGCTTGCCTGTCTTGCACAGGATGGCCTCTCGGATGGCGATCTTGCCGATGTCGTGCAGGATGGAACCAAACTCCAGGGCATCGATCTTCTCTTCGTCCCACTGCAATTCACGGGCAATGGCGGAGGCATAGGCGCTGACCCGCTCGACGTGCGAGCGAGTGGACCGATCGCGGGCTTCGATAGCGTTGGCCAGCATGCTCAGGCTGGCTTTGTAGGCGGACTTGAGCTGGGCGAGCATCAGCTCCCCGGTGCGCTGCAGGCGTGCCTGGACGGCCGACAGGAGCTCTTGGCTGGTGATGGGCTTGGTGATGTAGTCATCGGCGCCGAGGGCCTTGGCCGCGAAGATGTCCTCGCGCGTCCCGCGGGCGGTGAGGAAGATGAACGGAATCAAGGCTCCGACGGGCAGGCGGCGGACGGCCTGGAAAAGCTCGATGCCGTCCATCACGGGCATCGAGATGTCCGAGAGAATCAGTGCCGGGGTCTGTTCGACGAGCAGGTCGAGGGCCACCTTCCCGTTGGCTGCCGCCAGCACCGGATAGCCTGCGGCCTCCAGGATGTCGCGCAGGGCGACCAGCATCGCCGGGTCGTCCTCGACAACCAAGAGCAGCTCTCGCCTCGCGTCTTCTTCGGGATTATCCATTGGTCTGCGCTGCGGGTCCAAGGTCATTATGGGGCACGCCGAGTGGGCCTGCAAGCGTATGGCAGCCGGCGCAGGCTAGGAAAGTCCTCCTATTCCGCCGCTGACGCCAGGGTCAAGTTCGCCGACTCCAGGGTTCACCCCCCACCCCGACGGACGGCCACGACTGGGGGACGCCAGACAGCTCGCCTCCAGGTGGGTCAATCCGGCCGGTGGCCTGCCAGCCGGCTGCCGGCACTCTGCCAGGCCGTCGGATCGGCTTCAGGCTGCGGCCTGACTCCGAGCTGGATTAGGCGCACAAGCAGGCCTGCGAGCTCCGGATCCGCTGCCGGCGCCGCGCCGGCGCGAAATGCTTGCAGCAGGCGGGCCCGGCTCAATTCGACCCAGGACCACGATCTGCGGAAGCTGTCAGCCTTGGTCCAGTAGCCTCGATCCTCCCAGGCGGTCGCCGTCTGCTCGAGGGAGGCCGCCACCAGCTCTAACTGTTCGCAAATGAACGCCAGCCGATCGTTCTCCCGCTCTGGCGAAAGCGCCCCCCGCGAAGCCGACTGGAGAGCGGAGCGGATCCGGCCCAGGCTGGCGTCCCGAGATCGGCTGGGTGGAAGGTTGCGCACAATCCTAGGCATCGGTCGAGACCTGGCGCCCAGTATAGCCTGGAGAGAAGAGCGGTCCCCCTGGCAGGAGAACGAGACGGGCGTGCTAGAATTCGAGTGGGGGACGTGCACCGGCGGAAGAACACCCCGAGGCTGGCAAGACCAGAAAGGTCACTGAATTGGAAGACGGGATCAAGGTTGTCGCCACCAACCGCAAGGCGCAACATGACTACTTCCTCGAGGAGCGCCTGGAGGCCGGTATGGCCCTCAAGGGGACGGAGATCAAGTCGATCCGCATGGGTCAGGTCAGCATCCGGGAGGCGTTCGTGCAGCTCGATCAAGGCGAACTGTGGCTGCAGAACGCGCACATCGCTCCCTACGACCCGGCCAGTCACATGAACCACGATCCGAAGCGGCCCCGCAAGCTGCTTCTCCATCGGCGGGAGATCGCCAAGCTGGAGGGGACGATTCGGCAACGCGGCTATTCCCTGATCCCCACCCGGCTGTACTTGAAGGCCGGCCGGGCTAAGCTGGAGATCGCCTTGGCGCGCGGCAAGCGCCAGTATGACAAGCGCAGGGCGCTGGCGGAGAAGGATGCCCGCCGAGCGATGCAGCGAGAACTCGGCCGGCGCGGCTGAGGATGATCCAACCGTCGATCGCAGGTTTCAACTACCTGGACCCGGCAAAGAAGCGCGAGATCTATGCCAGGTTTGTGCCGGCCGAGCTGATCCAACACCTCAAGATCAGCGCAGACTTGAGGGATGGCCTGGGCCGGGACCTGCTGGAGGTGCGTTCAGTACCTGGTGCGCCCGATGTCCAGGTGATCCTGCGCCACGAGGCGGGTGCGCGGGATCCAGTGCTGTATGCCCACCTGACAGAGACCGTCCACGGACAGATCCACGTCCTGCTGTACATCATCAACGATCCGGTTTCGCCCCGTTTCGATGTGGATGTGATGCCGGATGGGCGCCCTACCCTCTTCGGCACCCAGCTGCGTAACCTGCCAGCCGAGCAGGCGGCCCTCGAGGCCGGCTTGGCGCCAGGCCAGGTGCGGCGGGGCTTGCGCCTGCTGCCCGCCGCCATCAAGTCCTTTGAGGCGTTCGTTGGATCCCTCGATCAGGAGTTGTTCTTCATTGAGCCGTTGTACTATCACAACGCCGTCCATTTCGAGCGTTTTGGTTTCGCCTACCAACAAGGCTTGCGCCTAATGCGGCGGATTCACGACGGCTTTGCCCCTGGCGCAGATCTAGCTCGCCGATTGGACGGGTCAACCCCGTTCCGTCAGCCTGCAGCGCAGCGGTCCATTCGCCTGCAGAGTTGGGCGCTACACGACGGGATTCTGGGCGAGGCCTTCACCGGAGCCATGATGTACCGGCGGCTCGGCGCCCCGCCCTCGGTCGATACAGTGGCCGGCGGCAGATGGTAGCAATTGCGCATAGCCTACGCCAAATTAGGGTGAAGGCCGCGGGGGTGGTGAGAGCTCTTCTTCGTGGCTATGCGCATGCTTCTCAATCCGGATCTGGTAGGATGGTGTTATGGGGATGAAGGGTCTCGACGGGGGTGGATCGCGCAGCACGGCAGACCGAGAGGCGCCGACCTCGTAAAATCCGCGCAACCACAAGTGCCAACCGCACTTCATACGCGGCGCTGCCGCTCGCAGCCTAGGCTCGTCGAGCTGTAACGCCCGGCGCCCTTGAGGCGCCCGCCCGCCCGAACCCTCCTCGACCGGCTCCGGGACGCGGCGAACAAAGGCCGAGGTGCTGTGCGCCTGCCATGGGCCGCACCTAAGACAGCCCTCCGGGCGACGTGGCTGGCAACAGGACCGCCTAGGTCACCGCAGGCGCCTGGCGCGAGATCACTCAGGTGACTACGTCTGTAGATGTGCTGTGACGGAAACCTTCGGACGCGGGTTCGACTCCCGCCATCTCCACCAGTCCGGCAGCGGCGATGAGTGCCGCTGCCGCTCCCTTTTCCGCCTGGCTAGCCGATCACCTTCAAGCGGAACCCCAGACCCCTCACCGTCTCCACAAACGTCACCTCGGGCTCAGACTCAGACAGCCGCTCGCGCAATCGGCGCACTAGGGCATCGATCGCCTGCTCGCTGACGCCGCTGCCCAGGCTTTCCAGCCAGACCTGCTCGACCACCTCGTCTCGGGAGACAATCCGGGTTGGATTCATGTACAGCAGCTCGAGCAGCCGGAACTGCTGCGGTGAAAGTGGCGGATCAAGCTCGTTGCCACCAACCCAGACCCGGTGCGCCGCCCGATCCAAGCGCAGCAGCCCCAAGTCGTGTGCGGCGGCCTCATCACTCCCCAATGGAACAGTCGAGTCCATTCCAACAAAGGCCAGTTTCGCCGCCAGGGCGATTTGGACCAGATCGCCATCCTGCAGCAGAGCGGGCTGCGACACGGCGACCCCGTTCAGGTGCGTCCCGTTCTTACTCCCCAGATCCTCGAGCCAATAGCCTCCCGCCTGGCGACGGATGCGGGCATGCTGTCGGGAGACTTGACGATCGGGTATCACAACCTGGCAGTCGAGGTCTCGGCCGATGAGCGTCTCCTCATCGGTCAGCGTCCAGCGGCTCCCTTGAGCCGCCCCCGACTGCCCGATCAGCACCGGAACCTGGCTGCCGTGCTGGGCATCCGCCATGAGCTTGGTTTGCTCCTGTCCGCCCCTAGGTATAATCCTGGTCAAATGCACCTGTCCGACGGTCATCTTCCCACCGGCTCCGCCCATGCCAAGCCTGCTTGAAACCGGCGCCATCCTGCGCGAACGCTACACGGTGCGCGGCATCGTCGGACGCGGCGGTATGGGTTCGATCTACCTTGCCGAAGACCTGCGGCTTCCCGGCCGAGCCTGCGCCGTCAAGGAGGTCGTGTCCGATCCCTCCCTGCCCCAGGCGCTCATCGATCAAGGACGATCCCAGTTCTACCGCGAAGCCTCGGTCCTCGCCCACCTCGATCACCCCAGTCTCCCGAAGGTCTCCGACTTCTTCACTGAAGGCAGCTCGGACTATCTGGTCATGGACTACGTGCCCGGGGTAGACCTCAAATCGATGCTTGACGAGGCCCGCCGCGCCGGGCAATTCCTCGATCTGGCGGAAGTCCTGCGCTGGGCCGAGCAAATCGCCGAAGCCCTCGAATATCTGCATTCGCAGGACCCCCCCGTCGTCCACCGCGATATCAAGCCCAGCAACCTGAAGCTCACCCCTTCCGGGCTGATCAAGCTTGTCGATTTTGGGCTGGTCAAGCAAATGGCTGCTGATGAGATGACTATCACCGTCATCCAGGGCCGCGGCACGGCCTACTACACGCCCCTGGAGCAATACGGGGGAGACGATGGGCACACTACCCCCCGCACCGATCTCTACGCCTTTGCCGCCACGCTGTATCACCTGCTCACCAACACGCCCCCGGCCGAAGCGAAGTATCGCTTTCTGCAGCCGGATGCCCTGCGTCCGCCTCGGGAGCTCAACCGGGCCATCCCGGCCCGAGTCGAGCGCGCCATCCTGTGGGCTCTGTCGCTGCATCCTGACGACAGACCTCCCGATGTTGCGGCCTTCCGTGAGGCTCTGCAATCCGGTTCCATAACCTCTCTGATCTCCGATGAAACCGCCGGTTGGAGCGGACGTCTCTCCGCCCTGTGGACCGAGATGGCCGCCTCACCCGCCGATCGCATTCTGGCAGCCGCGGCCGTCTTGATGGCTCTGCTGGGTCTGCTGGCCTCCTACGCCTCCTGATCGGCAGGCGGTTCGCTGGCGGAGGTCGTCTGCCCCCCGCCGACACTCCGACGAGCCTCAAGGCCCCATAGGGCTGCCAGCCCTGCGCCCGCACCGGCAGCCGCGAACACGAAACTAACGAATACCCCCTCCGCCCCAGCCGCACCTGGGCTGCCTGGCATTTGCAGTACCAGGTACACATAGGCGGCCATTCCGCCAATCACGGCCACCAGCCCAACTCGAGCCTGTAAGAGCGGGTACGGCCATCGGCGTCGAAGCAACCGCCATCCTGCAAGTCCCACTCCCACGCATCCGAGTGCCGCTCCCAGGAAGCTGTCCAGCCCAGCCGGCTGGGGCTGGTCGGCCTGCGGGTTGGCGGAAATGCTCTCCGCAGCGGTGGGGGGTACCGCCGAGCCACTTGCGGCCACAGCCGACGTCTCGCTCGGGACGGGCGTCGGAGCAATGACCGTGACAAACGCCGGGGCCCCTTCTTGAACGTTCAGCTGGACGATCTCCGAGGCGCGTGCGGGCTCGCTGCGAGCCTGGATCGACAACACCCCGATTCGGTCCAGAAGCACATTGCCCGAAGCCATGCCTTCGACTGTTGTTGCGCCGACTGTCGAGGGGATCGTCTCATCCTGATATTGCAGCATGAATTCGACCGGCGTCCCGTCCGGCACCCGGTTGCCGTTCCAGTCCAGAATGGGCCCCGCTTCGAGCACGATCTGGTCCCCGCTCAAGAAGCCCGGCTCCACAGTGGCCTCCCCCTCCGGCACATCCGGTGAGCGCAAGCCGATGCGGATCAGCTGGTCCGGGTCCGGAGTCAGGACGCTCAGCAGGTCGTACCCCACCCCCGGAATGCTCACCGGCGAGCGCCCGGTGGGGGCGACTTCCTGGAATAGAAGGCGGGCGGCAGTATCGACGAAAGCCGGGGTGTGCCCGTACAACCCGTACAAGGCATCGATCTTGGAGATATCGGTTGAGTCCAGATCAAACGGGACGTCCATGGCAAAGACGACCGCCCGCTTGCCGCCCAGCAGGTCTGGGCGGCGATCGAGCATCAGCTGTAGGGCATCGGATCCAAAGACGTCCGGGGTGGTCCGCAGGACGGCGAATATCAGCCAATCCGCTCCGCTGATCGCCCTGCCCACCTCGTCCGCAGATCGGATGGGCTCTGCCGGCGATGTCGGCGGCTTCTCGCCAAGGAAGACCGCCAGGTCCGCCAACGTGAAGGACTCAAGGTCCCAGCTGCGAACTTGTCCTCCGGATGCCGTCCCGTAGAGCGTGTTTACGCTTTCGGCCAGGGCTTCAGTGCCCAGGATGGGGACGGAGGCGCATGTGGCACAGGCCTGGTCCCGGCGCACATCGGTGAAGAACACGATTCGATCCCCGGTCTCCGGGACACCCAGCCGCTCTCTCACCTCCTCCGGGGAAGGACTGATCAACGTCGCCGAGCGTCGGGCCACGGCCAGCGGGTTCTCGGATCCCGCTGGAGGCTGCGCTTCGCCGGCCTCCGCCGGGGCACCGATTCCAGCCTCGAAGGAGCCCCCATACAGCTCAAGCTTCTTTCGCAACAGGCGAAGAACCGCGGCGTCTACCTGCTCGGCGAACACCGGATCGTCCTCGTACTTGTCTGCGAATGAACGCAGAGTGTTCAGGATCGAAGTCAGCTCGTCGGCGTCCTCCGGATTCTGGAAATCCTGGAGCAGCAGCAGATCCAGCCCTGCCTGGAACGCCGTGCGGGCGACAACTACCCCGTTGAAGGTTTGCTCTCTTGGGTCCACGAAACGGCGGATGGCCCTGGCGCCGAGCGACTCGCTTACCATCAGTCCGCCATTTGCACGCCACTCGGCGATGGGCTCAATGGCCACCAGCTGGCTGAGAGCGTCACGGTCGAGACTAACCGGCCGCGTCGTCTCCCGAATGTTGCCCTGCAGCCCCTGGTACCGGATGTGCGAGACCAGCAGGCCATCGACGCCACGGTCGGAGTTGTCGGTGGGCGGGGCAGCTAGCGCCAGGAACGGTGCCAGCTCAGTTTGGCGAAGCTGCTCCAGCGACTTGCGTACTGTCGCTACTTCCTCCTCGGCCGGTCGATCGGCGTTGCCCATCCCCGGGAAATGTGTCGCCACCACGGCAACTCGGCCCTCGGCGCCTTGGCGCAAGCCGGCCACAAAGGCGCGGCCTAAGCGCCCAACCCAGAAGGGGTCGCCTCCTAGGCTCTGAACGCCAAGGGCCTCGGCCCCGCCAGGCTGCACGTTCTCGACGATGTCGACTGAAGGCGCGAAGGCCAAGTTGATCCCCAGGGAGGCGAGCTCGCGCCCTGCTTGCTGCCCGGACTCCCTTGCCAGAGCCGGGTCCCAGGCCCCGCCAAGTGCCATCGGCGTGGCGCTCTCCGAGGCGATCCCCAGCAGTTCCGAGCTCAGCGTCCCATCGAGCCCAGGCGAGATCCCGACCCACAGCGGGATATACGGCCCGCTGCCAGGCTCGGCCGTCTCAAGGCCCGGCGTCCCGCCGGCTTCACTTGCCCCGAGCGCTGCCGCCTGCAGGCTGCTGGTGAGCTCGGCAACGCGGCTCCAACTTGATTCGCCATCGCTGAAGTTGCCGTTGGCCTTGCGCAGCACCACCCCGCCGACTCGACCTTCCTCAATCAGACGGAGGATCGGAGAATCGAGTGGGATCTCGCTCCCCTCGAAGGTGACGAGAAACAGCTGGCCAACCCGCTCCACTGGGGACATCCGCTCGAGGATTTCCTGGGCGGCGTCAGCGTCGGGCGCTGCCGCCCCTTGAGCGGAAAACCACAGCGGCGCCAGCACACCCAGCCAAAGAACAATTCGGACCGCAGACTTCATAACCGAAGTATACCGATCTCGGGACCTGGCCGCCACGCCGTTCAGGCGGGAGCAGACTCGGCAGTCAGGATGCTGAGGAGCAGATCCCTGCGGGCAGGCCCGCTGAGGAATTCCAGCCGCCTGACACCGAGGGGGTCAACCTCACTTCGGAGAAGGCGAAGTTCGTCGGGTGTCGGTGGGGGAGTCTCGCTCAGGCCGGGAGCGACATCGAGTGCGAAGCCCGTCTTTGCCTGAATCGTCATGGGCGACTGCCCAGGATGGACATGCGTCAGCCGCATTCGGCCCTCTGGAAAATCGAATTGCCCCAGATCCGAGACGAGGTAGCCGGCCCCAGCACCCCAGCGCCTCTCCGGCGTGTGACCGAGGCCCGAGCGAAAATCGAGGGTCTCGACGAACGTCA
>JALHUE010000179.1 GCA_022866145.1 Anaerolineales bacterium
TAGGAAGCGGTTTGGCCCCCCCACCTGCGAGGCTTGGCTGGCGATGCAGCCAGGCAGATCCCCGGATTCAGGGCGTGGGGGTTTCGGTTGGCGTCGGGGTGGGCGACGGGGCCTCGGTGGCGGTGGGTGGCGGGGTGACCGTCGGAGCGGGAGTCGGCGTGGGCGTGGGCTCGGGCCGATTGATGAAGACATGCACCCGGCGTTCGGCCGAGCCGCCGTTCTTGCCGCGCACGGTCAGGCGCACCGTGAGCGGGCCGTTCTTGACCCCGGCCATGTCCCAGGCGTACAGCAAGTCCTCCTGATTGTGCTGCTGATCGTCGCGGGCCAGGTCCGGCCAGGACTTGGGCTCGGTTCCCTCACTGGCTTCGAGCACCCAATCGCGAAAGCCGTCGGTCGCACCGACCCTGGCGATGATGGCGAGGGGTCCGCTGTTAATCACCGCCCCTTCGAGCGGCGAGAGGATTTCGATGAATGGTCGCGGGCTGCTGGCGGTGCAGTTCTCGTCCGGGATGAAGAATACCGACTCATCTTCGAAGCCATGGTCTTGCGCCCAGGCTTTTCCCTGATCGTCCTCCGTTAGCCATTCCCGCCCCCATGGGTCCTCGACGTCCAGTCCCAGCTTCTGCCGGGCGAAGTCCTGACATTCGGCGGAGGCCAGCAACCGGGTGTAGCTGTCGACCCAGGGCTGCTGCCACAAGTCTTGTTCTTTCGGCAGCGGCGGCTGGTCGGCAGCGAACACCTCGATCCGTTCGTCGGGGCACCATTCGGAGGGCTCGGCGCCCGAGACCTCGCAGACCACGCGCTCGATGATGCCATCGGGTCGTCCGAAGCCCCCGGTCTCACCCTTGGCGATGTAGGGGACAGCGGACTGCATATAGGCGTTCCAGATCGGGGCCGCCCCCGACAGGCCGGTAGAATTCTGCATCGGGGTGTAGTCGGCATTGCCCACCCAAACGCCGGTGACGAAGTCCGGCGTATAGCCCAGCGTCCAGTTGTCGCGGAAGTCATTGGTGGTCCCGGTCTTGGCCGCGGCCGGAAACGGCAAGTGCAGCAGGGAGTCTCCCCCGAACATCGGCCGCCGGGCATCGTTGTCGGAGAGGATTGACGTAATCAGGAAGGCGTGCTCGGGCCGCAGCACCGGCAGGGGTTCGGCCGGCTTGTGCTCGAAGGCCAGGTTTCCTTCGTGATCGACGATGCGTGTGATCGAGACGGGCGGCATGCGGTTCCCGCCGTTGGCAAAGACGGAGTAGGCTGACGTCAGCTCGAGCAGGCTGACATCTCCGCCGCCGAGGGTCAGCGCCAGCCCGTAGTCGTCGCGATCGAAGGTGGTGATCCCCATGCGCCGGGCAAAGGGGACCAGGCCCTCCTGCTGCGGCGTGCCCGGGTCGTCGTAGATGCCGACGAAATCCAGCGTCTTGACTGCCGGGATGTTGTAGGAGTTGGCCAAGGCGGTGCGCACGGTCACCGGACCGTGGAAGCGTTCGTCGTAGTTCTCCGGCTTGTAGGGCGGGCGCGGGTCATCCGGGTTCCCCGAAGGCGGAAACTCGCTGGGGACATCCCAGATCAGCGTGCCGGGCGTCCATCCGAGCTCGAAGGCGCGGGCATACGTCAGCGGTTTGATGGACGACCCGGGTTGCCGCGGGGCGACGGCCATGTTGATCTGGCCGTCGATCTCCTCGTTGTTGAAGTCGGCTGAGCCGACCATGGCCAGGATCTCCCCCGTGCGGGGATCGAGCGAGACCAGGGCGCCGTTGGTCACGTGGCGATCGGCGAGGGCCGTCACCTGCTGCGTCACCAGGGTCTGAGCCAGGTCCTGGAGCTGCGGATCGAGGGTAGTGTACACGTCGAAGCCCGAGCGGTAGATCGTCTGCGGGTCGAACAGCTGCTCGAGCTGGGTGCGGATGTAGTTGA